>CAYTFA010000070.1:0-8071 GCA_964436755.1 uncultured Rhodocyclaceae bacterium
GCAGCGGATCCTCGAGCGCGAGGTAGAAGCGCGACGAACCCGGGTCGCCCTGGCGTCCGGAACGGCCGCGCAGCTGGTTGTCGATGCGGCGCGACTCGTGGCGCTCCGAGCCGATGATGTGCAGGCCGCCGGCGCCCACGACCTGGTCGTGCACCTTCTGCCACTCGGCGCGCTGCGCGGCGATGCGCGCCTCCTTCTCCTCCGCGGGGAGCGCCTCGTCGTTGCGGATGGCGTCGAGCAGCTTCTCGATGTTGCCGCCGAGCACGATGTCCGTGCCGCGGCCCGCCATGTTGGTGGCGATGGTGATCATGCCGGGGCGCCCCGCCTGCGTAACGATCTCGGCTTCACGTGCATGCTGCTTGGCATTGAGCACCTGGTGCGGCAGGCGCGCCTTCTGCAGCAGTGCCGAGAGCAGCTCGGAGTTCTCGATCGAGGTGGTGCCCACCAGCACCGGCTGGCCGCGCTCGTGGCAGGAACGGATGTCGGCAACGATGGCCGCGTTCTTTTCGCCTGCGGTGCGGTAGATCTGGTCGTTCTCGTCCTTGCGCACCATCGGCCGGTTGGTCGGGATGACGACGGTTTCAAGGTTGTAGATCTGGTGGAACTCGTAGGCCTCGGTGTCGGCGGTGCCGGTCATGCCGGCCAGCTTGCCGTACATCCGGAAGTAGTTCTGGAAGGTGATCGAGGCCATGGTCTGGTTCTCGGCCTGGATCGATACGCCTTCCTTGGCCTCCACCGCCTGATGCAGTCCCTCGGACCAGCGGCGCCCCACCATCAGGCGGCCGGTGAACTCGTCGACGATGACCACCTCGCCGTTCTGCACGACGTACTGCTGGTCGCGGAAATACAGGCTGTGGGCACGCAGCGCGGCATACAGGTGATGAATGAGCAGGATGTTGGCCGGCTCGTACAGGCTGCTGCCCTCGGGCAGCATGCCCAGCCGCGTCAGGACTTCCTCGGCCTTCTCGTGCCCGGCCTCGGTCAGCAGCACCTGGTGCGACTTGAGGTCCACCGTGTAGTCGCCGGTATCCACCTCGCCCTCGGCCTTGGCCGCCTCGCCCCGCGTCAGCAGCGGCGGCACCGCGTTCATGCGCAGGTAGAGCTCGGTATGGTCCTCGGCCTGGCCGGAGATGATGAGCGGCGTGCGGGCCTCGTCGATGAGGATCGAGTCGACCTCGTCCACGATGGCGTAGGCGAGCCCGCGCTGCACGCGCTCGCCCGACGAATACACCATGTTGTCGCGCAGGTAGTCGAAGCCGAATTCGTTGTTGGTGCCGTAGGTGATGTCGGAAGCGTAGGCAACCTGCTTCTGGTCGTGCGGCATCTGCGACAGGTTGATGCCGACGGTGAGCCCGAGGAAGCGGTAGATGCGACCCATCCATTCGGCGTCGCGGCTGGCCAGGTAGTCATTGACCGTAACCAGATGCACGCCCTTGCCCGGAATCGCGTTGAGGTAAACGGCGAGCGTGGCGGTCAGCGTCTTGCCTTCGCCGGTGCGCATCTCGGCGATCTTGCCGTGGTGCAGGACCATGCCGCCGATCAACTGGACGTCGAAGTGCCGCATGCCGAGCACGCGGCGTCCCGCTTCGCGCACGACGGCAAAGGCCTCGGGGAGCAGGGAATCGAGGGATTCGCCCTTGGCGTGGCGGCCGCGGAACTCCTCGGTCTTGGCACGCAAGGCGTCGTCGGTAAGGGCCGACATGCCCGGTTCGAGGGCATTGATGCGGGCGACGACCTGGGAATACTGCCGGATCAGCCGGTCATTGCGGCTGCCGAAGATTTTTTTGAGGAAGCCGGAGATCATGGGAAGCGCGGCTGCTGCCCAGCCGTGAAAGGCAAAACGGGAATTTTATCACGCGGGGAGCAGCGCCCCCCGCGCAGGGGCAGCCTCAGCGGCGCACCGCGAGCGCCGGCGTGGAGTTCTTTTTCGAGTTCTGCGCTAGGCGCAGGAAGCGGTCGGGATTCTGCGCCAGGCCGCGGATGCGCACCTCGAAGTGCAGGTGCGGACCGGTCGAGCGCCCGGTGGTGCCGACCTCGGCAATCACCTGTCCGCGCTTGACCAGTTGTCCCGGCTTGACCAGTACCTTCGAGGCGTGGGCGTAGCGCGTAGTCAGGTCCTTGCCATGGTCGATTTCGACCAGGTTGCCGTACTGCGGGTGGCGCTCGGTGGCAACGACCACGCCCGCCGCGGCGGCGCGAATCGCCGTTCCGATCGGGGAAACGATATCGACGCCTTCGTGCATCGCCCGTTCGCCGGTAAAGGGGTCCACGCGCCAGCCGTAGGTCGAAGCGTTCCACTGCGCCTCGACGGGCAGGCTGGTCGGCAGCATGCTCTTGCGCAACCGCTCTTCCAGCATCTGCGACTCGATCAGGGAAATGGCATCGGACTTGGCCTCGACCTGGTGCGCCAGCGCATCCACGGCACGCTGCAGGTCGCTTGCCGACATCGCGGAAGGCAGCACCAGCGGGCCGCCGCGGCCGTCGGACTTGTTCTCGAACGCTTTCAGTTCCTGGGGCTTGACGCCGGCCATGCCGGCCAGGCGCTCGCCTATGGTGTCCAGGCGCAGCAGCTGGGCCTGCATCTCGCCCAGCTTGACGGCCATCGCGTTGATGTTTTCCTGGACGAAATCGCGCGAGCGCTGGGTCTCCTCGGCATTCACCGAGCGCAGCAGGTTCTGCAGGAACGGCAGCCGGATCTCCGCGGCATGGCGCACCGTCACGTAGGAAAACACGGACGAGAGGACCAGGATGGAGGTCAGCAGGGCGCCGCCGAAGAGGATGATATGGCGCCAGGTGAGAGTGATGCTCCTGGCGGTTGCCAGGCGGTCGGAGACGAGAATAATATGCATCTCTTCCCTTCCTTCCCTTCCAGTCGGAATCCTGCGGCCGCTCCGGCCGCGTCTGGCCGGGATACCGCCGGATATCCTCGTTATCGATGACTGCTCGTAGCCTCCAGGAACACATCGACTCCGGCGACGGCCTGGCCCATATCGCCAACCATGCCCGTCGCCTGCTGCAGTTCCAGGCTCTCCTGGAGGCCGCGCTTCCCGTCGCGCTCAGGGCGCATGTCCGGGTCGCCAACTTCCGTCTGGGGAAACTCCTTGTCCACGCTGCCAACAGCGCGGTCGCCGCGAAAATCCGGCACTTGGTGCCAAGCCTCGCCAGCGATTTATCAAATAAGGGGACAAAGGTTACCCAAATCGAGGTTCGAGTGCAAGCCAAACCGGCCCGCCAGCTCGCGCCCAAAGGGTCAAGGCCCGTGCTTCCTGGGAATAATCAGAAGCAGGCACTTACATCGCTTGCCCGGAACCTGCCCGAAGGATCACCACTGAAGCAGGCCCTCGACGGCCTGCTGCACAGCGTCAGAGAATGATCAGGCGCTCCGCCGCCATCAACACCAGTACCAGCAGTGTGAAAGTCAGGGCACCCTTGGCGATGCGGCCCGACAAGGCCAGGTAACGCCGATCCCGGGTAAACAGCCAGGCAACGATGCCAGCGCCGATCGCCACCGCCGTGAGCAGGCCGACGATCCGCAGCAGGAGCATGGATCAGGCGAGCGCCGGATAGAGGCGGGTGACGCGCTCCGGCGCCTTTGCCGCCTCGCCGAAACTGACGATCTCCCAGGCCGAGGCGTCGGCCAGCAGGGAGCGCAGCAGCGCGTTGTTCAGCGCGTGGCCGGACTTGTGCGCTGAAAACGCGCCGAGCAGGGGGTGCCCCGCCAGGTACAGGTCGCCGATCGCGTCGAGGATCTTGTGCTTGACGAACTCGTCGGCGTAGCGCAGGCCTTCGCTGTTGAGCACGCGATACTCGTCCATCACGATGGCGTTCTCAAGGCTGCCGCCGAGGGCCAGCCCCTGGTCGCGCAGCGACTCCACGTCCTGCATGAAGCCGAACGTCCGGGCGCGGGCCACCTCGCGCAGGTAGGATTGGTCGCCGAAATCGACGCGGGCGGTGGTCGCCGAACGATCCACCGCGGGGTGGTTGAAGGCGATCGAAAACTCGAGGCTGAAGCCGTCGTACGGGGCCAGCCGCGCCCATTTGTCGCCTTCGCGCACCTCGACCGGCTTCTTCACGCGCAGGAACTTCTTCGCTGCGCCCTGCTCCTCGATGCCCGCCGACTGGAGGAGGAACACGAAAGGCGCCGCGGACCCGTCCATGATCGGCATTTCGGCGGCGTCGACGTCGACGTAAATGTTGTCAATGCCCAGTCCGGCCAGTGCGGACATCAGGTGCTCGACGGTGGCGACCTTGACGCCGTCGCGTTCCAGGCAGGAGGCGAGCCGGGTGTCGCCGACGCCGAACGGGTCGGCGCGCAGGTCGATGGGCCGCGCCAGGTCGACGCGGCGGAACACCACGCCGGTATCGACCCGCGCCGGGCGCAGGACGAGCGAAACCTTGACGCCGGAGTGCAGGCCGACGCCGGTCGCCTTGACGACGGACTTGAGGGTGCGCTGACGAAGCATGGAGCGGGAACCGGGAAAGATGCCGGCATTATACCGGCATGCCCCCGCGGCACGCCTCGGCGTCCCGCGGGGATGGGGCTGCGCGGCTCAGTCGGACTGGCGACGCAGGAAGGCGGGGATGTCGTACTTGTCGATGCCGGAGGCCGCCATTGCGTCGGCCTGGGCATTGCGCGGCGCCCCGCCACGGGCGCTGCTGGTGACGCTGGAGAGGTCGATCGCACCGGGCGCGGCCGGCGTGTCGAACACCTGCAGGTTGTCGGTACCGGTGCGCAGGCCCACCGGTTCGACCATGCGGATGCTCGGCTTCGCCGCCTGGGCCACGGCGACACCGAGCCCGGTGGCGACCACGGTCACGCGCAGCTGGTCCTCCATGCCCTCGTCGAACACCGCGCCGCAGATCACCGTCGCTTCGGGCGCGGTGTATTGGCGGATGGTGTTCATGACTTCCTTGTACTCCTTGAGGCCGAGCGTGGTGCTCGCCGTGATGTTCACCAGCACGCCGCGCGCACCGGACAGCTCGATGCCCTCGAGCAGCGGCGAGGCCACCGCCTCCTCGGCGGCGACCCGCGCGCGGTCGACGCCGGCGGCGGCGGCGGACCCCATCATGGCCTTGCCCATTTCGCCCATCACCGTGCGCACGTCCTCGAAGTCGACGTTGACCAGGCCCGGCACGTTGATGATCTCGGCGATGCCGCCGACCGCGTTGCGCAGCACGTTGTCGGCGGCGCGGAAGGCTTCGAGCATGCTGATCTCGTCGCCGAGCACTTCCTCGAGCTTTTCATTGAGGATCACGATCAGCGAATCGACGTTGCGCGCCAGTTCGGCGACGCCTTCCTCGGCGACGCGCTTGCGCTTGCCCTCGTACTCGAACGGTTTGGTCACCACCGCCACGGTGAGGATGCCGAGTTCGCGCGCCACTTCGGCGACGATCGGGCCGGCACCGGTACCGGTGCCACCGCCCATGCCGGCGGTGATGAACACCATGTGGGCGCCGTCCAGCGCTTCGGCAATGCGCGTCCGCTCCAGCACCGCCAGCTCGCGCGCCTTTTCAGGCTTGCCGCCGGCGCCGAGGCCGGGGCCGAGCTGCAGCTTGACGTCGGCACTGCTCTTCGCCAGTGCCTGGGCATCGGTGTTGCAGCAGATGAACTCCACGCCGCCAACGCCTTCGCGGATCATGTGCTCGACCGCGTTGCCTCCTGCGCCGCCGACGCCGACGACCTTGATGACCGTCGCGTTGCTCTCCGGTTCCGGTGTGCCCACTTCCTCAAGTTCAAACATGCTCGCCTCCTGAAAAAACCGATACGTTCAAAAGTTCTTGGAAAACCACGCGCGCATCCGGGCCAGTACCTGCCCGAAGCTGCGCGGGCTCTGCGCCTTCATGCCGCGCCTGCGCTGCGCCATCCCTTCCAGCAACAAACCCATCGCCGTGGAGTAGCGCGGATTGCGCACGTAATCGCGCAGGTTGCCGTCGTAGTGCGGCATCGCCAGCTTCACGGTGTTGTGGAACACTTCCTCGCCCAGCTCCGCCATGCCCGGCATCTGCGCCGCGCCGCCGGTGAGCACGATGCCGGCGCGCAACAGGCGCGCCTTGCCGCTGCGTTCGAGCTCCTCCTGCACCTTCTGGAAGATCTCCTCGACGCGCGGCTGGATGAAGCCGGCCAGAGTCTGCCGCGAGAGGTGCGTGGCCGGCCGGTCGCCGACGCCGGGCACCTCGATCATCTCCTCGGGGCTCGCCAGCTGCTGCAGGGCGACGCCGTAACGCAGCTTGATTTCCTCGGCATCCTGGGTAGAGGTGCGCAGCGCGATCGCGATGTCGTTGGTCAGCTGGTCGCCGGCGATCGGAATCACCGCCGTATGCCGTATTGCGCCCTGCACGAACACCGCGACGTCGGTCGTGCCGCCGCCGATGTCCACCAGGCAGACGCCGACATCCTTCTCGTCCTCGGTCAGCACCGCGTAGCCGGAAGCCAGCGGCTGCAGCACCAGGTCGACCACTTCGAGGCCGCAGCGATGCACGCACTTGACGATGTTCTGCACCGCCGTCACGGCGCCGGTGACGAGGTGGACCTTGACGTCGAGCCGCTTGGCATCCATGCCGATCGGCTCCTTGACGCCGTCCTGGCCATCGACGATGAACTCCTGCACCAGCGTGTGCAGGATCTGGTCGTCGGCCGAGATCGACGTCGCGTTGGCCGCCTCGATGGCGCGCTCGACGTCGAGCTGCGTCACCTCCTTCTCGCGCACGACGGCCATGCCCGTCGAGTCCTTGCTCTTGATGTGGCTGCCGGCAATGCCGGTATAGACCTCCCGCACCTTGCAGCCGGCCATCATCTCGACCTCGGCGATGGCGCGCGAGATCGAATTCACGGTGGCTTCGATGTTGATCACCATGCCGCGCTTGAGGCCGGTCGATTCCTGGGTGCCGAGGCCGAGCACGCCGAGCCGTCCCTCGGGATCCAGCTCGCCGACGATGGCGACGATCTTCGACGTGCCGATGTCGAGTCCGACGATAAGTTCGCGCTTGGTATCCTTGCTCATCCAGTTTTGCTCGCCCGCAGGGCGAATCCGTTCGGGTAACGCATGTCCACCGTGCCGATGCCGTGCAGGCGATTCCTCGCCAGCGCGCCGGCAGCGGCAAAGTGGGTCGTGAAACGATCAAGCCGCTCCGTCAGCGGATGCTTCGGCTGGTCGCGGCCAAGCTCGAGCAGCACGCCGTCGTCGAGGCGCACCTGCCAGGCCTCGCGCGGCGACAACTGGACGGCGACCGGCCTGCGGCCGACGGCTGCCAGCCGCTCGCCGAATTCCCGGTAGCGCTCGAGCACGCGCGGGGCAGAACCCTCGGGCCCGGCAAATGCCGGCAGCGCCTCGCCGCTGGTCCCGGCGAACACTTCGCCGCGGGTATTGACCAGGCGCGGCTCGCCATCCTGCGGCGTCCAGCGCGCGACGGCCCGATGTTCCTCGATCGCCAGTTCGACGCCGTCCGGCCACAGGCGCCGCACCGAGGCGCTGCGCACCCAGGGCATGCGCTCGAAGGCAGCCTGGGCCGACTCCAGATTCACTGTCAGGAAGTTGCCGGCCAGTGCGCTGCGCGCGGTGTGCTCGACCTGCAGGGGCGACACCTGTTCGAGCGGTGCCGCCACCACGAGCTGGTTGAGCGGCAGCAGCGGCAGGCGCTGCACCGCGAGCACGCCCGCCCAGGCCAGCAGGATCGCCGCAACGAGCAGCAGCAGGTCGGCGGCGGCATTCATCAGGGCCGGGCGGTCCCAGAAGCCTTCGCCGGCACCCGCCTCGACGCGGACATTCCCCTTGGCGCTGCCCGTCCGCCTAGCCATGGCGCGCCTCCGCCAGGATTTCAAGCACGAGGTCGCTGAATGACAGGCCGGCAACGCGCGCCGACATGGGCACCAGCGAATGGTCGGTCATGCCCGGTGCCGTGTTCATCTCGAGGAAGTACGGCTTGCCGCTGCCGCGCTCGATCATCAGGTCGACGCGGCCCCAGCCGCGGCAGCCAAGCACGTCGAAGGACCGCAGGACCAGCCCGGACAGGCCCTGCTCCTCCGCGGCAGGAAGCCCGGGGCAGGTGTAGCGCGTGTCGTTGGCGAAGTACA
>CAYTFA010000071.1:0-8027 GCA_964436755.1 uncultured Rhodocyclaceae bacterium
CGCCCGGGCGCAGCATCAGCGCCGAGTAGCCGAGGATGCGCTGGCAGTCGTGGCCATTCTCCGGATTGACGTAGGCGACCTGCACCGCCTCGATTTCGGGCTGGGTGGCAGCGATCGCTTCCAGCGCTTTGCGCACGTCGGCCCAGGGATAGCGCAGCATGGGGAAGGTCTTGGCGCTGCGCTGGAACATCGGCGCCGGTACCACGCCGCCGCGCTGGTAGCCGCGGTCAACCCCCTGGGCATCGACCGTCTGCGCCCTGCCCTCGACGACGTAGGAGGCCTCGCAGTAATACACGATGGGCAGATCGAGCACGTCGAGCCAGACCACCGGCGTCTTGCCGTCATGGCCGTGCTCGTGCCACATGCCGGTCGGCGTCAGGATCAGGTCGCCGCGGTGCATCGGGCACTTTTCGCCGTCGATCGTGGTGTAGGCACCCTCGCCCTCGACGATCATGCGCACTGCGTTGGGGGTATGGCGGTGAGCGGGTGCCCACTCGCCCGGCAGCAGCAATTGCATGCCGAGGTAGATGGTCGAGCTGGCCTGCATCTTCTCCAGGCCGTGGCCGGGATTGGACATCACCAGCACGCGGCGCTCGGCCTTTTCCATCGGCGTCAGCTCGCCGGATTTCATCAGCAGAGGGCGCATCGGCTGATAGGGCCAGACCGTCGGCCTGGTCTTGATGGTCGGCTTGACGGGCGGCAGCACGGCGCGCAGGCTGGGCCACAGCGGCACCAGGTTTTGCGCGGTGAGTGCCGAGCGGTAGTCTTCCGGTAGGTCTTCGAGGCGGCCAAGTTCCTGCACGGTGCGTTCTCCTTGTTGGGTGGCTGCGAAGGGCCGGGCAGGGTACCCGGGCGCACGGGTGGCCACGTTGGGTTCGTCGGCGCGCATACTAGAAGCCGGTCGGCCCCCTGTAAATGCGTTACTTCAGATATAAAGTATTCCGAAATCGAATAGTCGCGCCATGGACACCATAGACATCCGCCTGCTGGCCGTCTTCGACCAGATCTACCGGACGCGCAGCGTCAGCGCGGCGGCGGAGGCACTCGGCCTCGGGCAGCCGGCGGTCAGTGTGGCCCTGGCCAAGCTGCGCCATCATTTCGGTAACCCGCTTTTCGTGCGTACTTCGAGCGGCATGGATCCGACCCCGTTCAGCGAGGGCCTGGTGCAACCGGTGCGGGAGGCGCTCGGCGCGCTCGATAACGTGCTGGCCTTCCGCAGCGAATTCGATCCGGTGAGTTCCCGGCGCCGCTTCCGCATCTGCATGACGGACATCAGCCAGCTGGTCCTGTTGCCGCGCTTGCTCACAAACCTGCGGGCCGAGGCACCGGGCATCTCGATCGAGACCCTGCCCATGCTGGACGACATGGCGGGGCTGCTGCAAAGCGGTGACGCCGACCTGGCGATTGGCTTCCTGCCGCAACTCGAAGCAGGCTTCTACCAGCAGACCCTGTTCTCGCAGAGTTTCGTGTGCATGGTCGGCCGCGACCACCCGCGCATCGCCGATGGCCTCGACCTCGCGCGCTACGAGGCCGAAGAGCACGCCGTGATTTCCTCGTCGGGTGCGGCGCCGATGATGCTCGAGCGCGAAATCGAACGGCAGGGGATCAAGCGGCGCATTGCCATGAAAAGTCCCAGCTTCCTCGCCGCCGCCTTTGTCGTCGAACATACCGACCTGGTGCTGACCACGCCGCGGCGCCTGGCCGACGTACTTGAAGGCCGGGGAACGTTTCGCGTATTTGCGGTGCCGTTCCCGCTGCCCGATTACGAAGTCAAGCAGCATTGGCACGAGCGCTTCCATCACGACGACGGCAATCGCTGGCTGCGCCGGCTGATTGCGCGCCTGCTCGCCGAGGAAAGGGCCTAGGCGGTTTCGGCCCTGTTCACGTGGCGAAAGCGGCCTAGCAGTTCCAGGAGCAGCTTCTTTTCCGCGATGGTGAATGGCTTGCAGACTTCCTTTTCGTGCTGCGCGGCACGGCGCAGGGCGTCCGCCAGCAGTTCGCGTCCGGCTGCGGTCAGGTGCAGGTGGTTGTGCCGGCGGTCCGTTGTCGAGGCACGACGCTCGACCAGCCCGCGCCGCGCCAGCTTGTCGAGGAGCGGGACTACGGACGAGCGCTCGAGATGCACCGCCGCAGCCAGCTTGGACTGGGTGATCCCGTCGTTTTCCTTCAGCACTTCGAGTACGGAGAAGATCGCCGGAGTGACGTCGATTTCCTTCAGGGCCCGCCCGATGTTCTCGAACACGGCCAACTGCGCCAGGCGCAGGTGGAAGCCGATGTGGTTGGAAAGAACCCCGATCGAAGCGGGTTTGCGGCTGGTTGGCATGGTTGGAAATCTCAAGGGCAGGAGCGAGTTTGCCAGTTAATTCGATATCGAACAAGTTGCGTGCCTGGGTAGTTCTGATGCGGCAGTGCACAAAGGCTCCTTGTAATTCAATATATTAGCGGTCAGTGATTTACAAAGAATTTTAATAGTTCGACATCGAACAGGTTGACATCGACACACCGGCCCCGCAGAATGCGCCCTTCACCCGCGGTTCGACAGGCGCATCAAGACGCCCCGTAATCCTGCCGGCGGGTCAATGCCGATGGAGGAGTCGATGGGTCGGTCCCAGCCAAGCACGTGCGCGACGCCTTGCCGTCGCCTGCCCCCGAGGATCTGATCCGGCATGGATGCGGCCGTCGCACTGCTGCTCGCCCAGGACGGGATCACCAATGGCGCCATCTACGGCTTGCTGGCGCTGGCGCTGGTGCTGGTCTTCGCGGTAACGCGCGTCATCTTCATCCCGCAGGGCGAGTTCGTCTCCTACGGCGCGCTGACCATGGCCGCCGTGGTGGCCGGCCAGTTGCCGCCCACCATGTGGCTGATGCTGGTCCTCGGCATCGCCGTCGCCATCGTCGACTCCGTCGCCGCACTGCGCGAAGGTGCCGCATCGCGCCTGCCGATGATCGTCGTTAAGAACGTCGTATTGCCAGCGCTTGCCGTGGTGCTGGCGCACTACCTGCCGTTGAAGACCATGTCCTATCCGCTGCAGGTGCTGGTGGCGCTGGCCTTCGTCGTTCCGCTCGGACCGCAGACCTATCGCCTGGCCTTCCAGCCCGTTGCCGAGGCCAGCGTGCTGCTGCTGCTGATCGTTTCGGTCGCGGTGCATTTCATGATGGTCGGCCTTGGTTTGTACTTCTTCGGCGCCGAGGGTGCGCGCAACCCGCCCTTCACCGACGGCGGCCTCACCCTGGGGCCGGCTTTCGTCCAGTACCAGACGCTGTGGATCGTCGGCGCCGCAGCGGTGCTGATCGCCGGGCTGGCACTCTTCTTCGAACACTCGATCTACGGCAAGGCGCTGCGCGCCACCGCAATCAACCGAACCGGCGCGCGCCTGATGGGAATCTCCGCCGACCTCGCCGGCAAGCTCTGCTTCACGCTGGCCGCGCTGGTGGGCGCCTTCTCCGGCATCCTGATCGCGCCGATTACCACGATCTACTACGACACCGGCTTCCTGGTCGGCCTCAAGGGCTTCGTCGGCGCCATCATCGGCGGCCTGGTCTCGTATCCGCTCGCGGCGGCAGGTTCGTTGCTCGTCGGCCTGCTTGAGTCCTACTCCTCCTTCTACGCTTCGGCCTACAAGGAAGTCATTGTCTTCACCCTGATCATCCCGGTGCTGCTCTACCAGTCGCTCACCGCGAAGCATGTGGACGACGAGGAGGACCATTGAGATGGCCGCCCTGCTCACGCCGCGCAATGCGCTGGTCACCTTCCTCCTCCTGCTCGCCGCCGTGCCCCTGGTGGCAGGCCAATTCACGGTCACCATCGCCAACTACATCGGCCTCTACGCTCTGGTTGCGCTCGGCCTGGTGTTGCTGACCGGCATCGGCGGCCTTACCTCCTTCGGGCAGGCCGCCTTCGTCGGCCTCGGCGCCTATGCCACGGCCTACCTGACCACGCGCCATGGCATGTCGCCTTGGGGAACGCTGATCGTCGGCATGGCCATCACCACCGCCGTATCGCTGGCGCTGGGTTTCATCACCCTGCGCCTGTCGGGCCACTTCCTGCCGCTCGGCACCATCGCCTGGGGCATTGCGCTCTACTTCCTGTTCGGCAACCTGCAGGCGCTGGGCGGACACAACGGCATCGACAGCATTCCCCCCGTCGACCTGTTCGGCGTCGAACTGGGCAGCAGCCGGGCCTTCTTCTACGTGATCTGGTCCGCGCTGCTGGCCGCCATCATCACCACCCAGAACATGCTCGACTCGCGCGAAGGCCGCGCCATGCGTTGCCTGCGCGCGATGACCATGACCGAGGCGATGGGCATCAACACCCTGCGCTACCGCATGGTGCTGTTCATGATCGCGGCACAGTTCGCCTGCGTCTCGGGCTGGCTCTATGCCCACCTGCAGCGCTTCGTCAATCCGACGCCGTTCTCGCTCGGTCAGGGCATCGAATACCTGTTCATGGCCGTGCTCGGCGGCGCGGCGGCGGTTTGGGGTGCGGTGTTCGGCTCGGCGGCGGTCACTTTCCTCAAGGAATGGCTGCAGGACCTGCTGCCCAGGGTGCTGGGCGCCGCAGGCAACTTCGAGATCGTGGTCTTCGGCCTGCTCACCATCATCGTGCTGCATCGGGCCCGCGATGGCCTGTGGCCGATCCTGATGCGCCTCGTACCGCCGCGCGCGCTGTCGCGCACCGTGGAGCCGGCCGAGCCCCTGCCTAGGCGCGACCTGCCCGAACCCGGCAGCGAGGTGCTGCAGGTGATGAACGTCACCAAACGCTTCGGCGGCCTCGTCGCCAACAACAACATGAGCCTGACCGTACGTGCCGGCGAGGTGCTGGCGCTGATCGGGCCCAACGGTGCCGGCAAGAGCACGCTGTTCAACTGCATCTCCGGGGTGAATCCTGCAACCGACGGCCAGATCCGTTTCCTCGGCCAGCGCGTCGAACACCTGGGGTCGCGCGACATCGCCCGCCTGGGTATGAGCCGCAGCTTCCAGCATGTGCGGCTCAACGCCGACATGACCGTTCTGGAGAACGTGGCGATCGGCGCGCACCTGCGCGGCCACAAGAACTTCATCCAGTCGGCCTGGCGCCTCGACCGCGAGGAGGAGCGCCGCCTACTTTGGGAAGCCGCCCACCAGATTCAGCGCTGCGGACTCGGCGAACACCTGTTCGATACCGCCGGCAGCCTGCCGCTGGGCAAGCAGCGCGTGGTCGAGATCGCCCGCGCCTTGTGCAGCGATCCGGTGCTGCTGCTGCTCGACGAGCCGGCCGCCGGCCTGCGCCACCTCGAGAAGCGCGCCCTGGCCGATCTGCTCGACAAGCTGCGCGGCGAGGGCATGGCCATCCTGCTGGTCGAGCACGACATGGATTTCGTCATGGGCCTCGCCGATCGCGTCGTGGTCATGGAGTTCGGCGAATTTCTCGCCGAAGGCCTGCCCCAGGAAATCCAGACCAATCCGAAGGTGCTCGAGGCGTACCTGGGAGGCGTCGACGAATGAGCAATTCCATACTGCTCGAAACCAGCGGCCTGTGCGTGAATTACGGCCGTGTCGAGGCGATCCACAAGGTCGACATCCGCATCCGCCAGGGAGAGATCGTTACGGTGATCGGGCCCAATGGTGCGGGCAAGACCACGCTGCTCTCGGCTTTGATGGGCCTTTTGCCTGCTCGTGGCGAGGTGCGCTACCAAGGCCAGTTGACGCAGGGAAAGCTGTCGGTGGACGCCCTGGTCGCCCGGGGTCTGGTGCTCGTGCCGGAAAAGCGCGAGCTGTTCGGCAGCATGTCCGTCGCCGACAACCTACTGCTCGGCGCCTTCGCCCGGCACCGTCGTGGCGATCGCGAACACAAGAAGACGCTGGACGAGGTGTATGCCATCTTCCCGCGCCTCGCCGAACGACGCACGCAGGAGGCGGGCACGCTTTCCGGCGGGGAGCGCCAGATGCTGGCCATGGGCCGCGCGCTGATGGCCAAGCCGACCCTGCTGATGCTGGACGAGCCCAGCCTCGGCCTGGCGCCACTGATCGTCAAGGAGATCCTGCGCATCGTGGTGCAGTTGCGCGGCATGGGTGTCTCCATCCTGCTCGTCGAACAGAACGCACGTGCTGCGCTGCAAGTGGCCGATTACGGCTACGTACTGGAGAATGGCAGCGTAGCGGTGGAAAACGAGGCCAAGGCCCTGCTCAACGATCCGCGCGTGATCGAGAGCTACCTGGGACTCGGCGGCAGCCATTCGATTGCCGCCTGATCCGCCGGAACACCGAACCGCTTTTCAACGCAACAGACCCACAACAGAGGAGAACGAATGAAGACCGAACTGTCCATCAAGCCGCTGGTCGCCGTCCTGGCGCTGCTCGGCTCCACGGTCGCACTGGCCGACATCAACATCGGCGTCAGCGTGTCTGCCACCGGCCCGGCTGCCGTGCTCGGCGGACCGCAGAAGAACACCACGCAGCTGTTTCCGACCAGCATCGCCGGCGAGAAGATCAACTGGATCGTGCTCGACGACGCATCCGACCCGACGGCGACGGCGAAGAACGTCTCCAAGCTGCTTACCGAGCACAAGGTCGATGTGCTGTTCTCCGGCACTACCACACCCGGCGTGATGGCCACGGCCGGTCCCGCCGCAGACAGCAAGACACCGCTGATCGCGCTGGCGCCCAACCGCCTCGATGGCGAAAAGTTCAAATGGACCTTCACCATGCCGCAGCCGATCGCCCTGATGGCCGAGCCGCTGCTCGAGCATGCCAAGGCCAAGGGTTACAAGACTATGGCCTTCCTCGGCTACTTCCCCGATGCCTACGGCGAAGTGTGGAAGAACGCCATGGAAGCCATGGCGCCGAAGTACGGCATCACCTTCGGTCCGATCGAGGGCTTTGCCCGTACCGACACCTCGGTGACCGGCCAGGTAGTCAAACTGGTCAGCATGAAGCCTGACGCCGTGCTGGTCGTCGCCTCGGGTTCGCCTGCGGCGATGGCGCACTCGACCCTGACCGATCGCGGCTACCGCGGCCAGATCTACCAGACTCATGGCGCGCCGTCGCCGGCCTTCCTCAAGAATGGCGGCAAGGCGGTCGAGAATGGTGTCGTGGTGGCCGGCCCGCTGCTCGAGTGGGACCAGCTGGCCGACGGCCATCCGTCGAAGAAGGTCGGCGGTGACTACGCCAAGGCCTACGAGACGAAGTTCGGCAAGGACACGCTGTCCTCCTTCGGCGGACACATGTGGGACGCCTGGGCGATCACGTCGCGTGCCATCCCCGCGGCGCTGAAGAAAGCCAAGCCCGGCACGCCGGAATTCCGCGCTGCGCTGCGCGACGCGATCGAGAGCGAACGCGAGATTGCCGGCGCCCACGGCGTCTTCAACTTCAGCGCCACCGACCATTCCGGCTTCGACAAGCGCGCCCGCGTGCTGCTGCAGGTCCAGGGCGGCGCTTTCAAGGTCATCGCGCAGTAACCCACAAGCCAAGGGGACGACGCATGAGCACCATCGCCCGCAAGCCCTCCGAACTGTTTGTCGATCCGGCCGTGATACTGGAAGCGCGGCCGGATGGCACGCGGCTGTTCCGCTCCAAGCTGGAGTTGTCCGGTTACGCCCGCTGCTCTGGCCAGTGGCTGGAACGTTGGGCGGCCGAGACGCCCGACGCCGTCCTCATCGCCGAGCGCGGCGCCGACGGCAACTGGATCGAGGTGACCTACGGGCAGGCGCTGTCCCGCGTCTATCGCATCGCCACCTGGCTGCTCGGGCAGAAGCTCTCGCCCGAGCGGCCGGTGCTGGTGCTCTCCGACAACGGCATCGAGCATGCCCTGCTGATGCTGGCCTGCCTCCATGTCGGCGTCCCGATCAGCCCGGTTTCCCCCGGCAACTCGCTGCTGTCGAAGGACTTCCTGAAGCTCAAGGCCAACGTAGAGCTGTTGCGCCCGGGCGTCATTTTCGCCGACACCATCGAGCGCTTCATGCCGGCGATCAACGCGATCTCCGGACTGCACGACGGCGTCGTCGTGGCCGGCAGCCGCAGCGCGTCCGCGCCAGGCACGCTGCCCTTCG
>CAYTFA010000072.1:0-7983 GCA_964436755.1 uncultured Rhodocyclaceae bacterium
CAGGCCGGCGTCGAGCAGCACTGCATCGCACGGATGGGCCGCCAGTTCTTCCCAGGCAGCAGGGGCTGCTGCCTGCTCGACGGCCTCTCCCCCGCAGCGTCGCACCGCCGCCGCCAGCGTCTGCCGCAATTCGCCGTCGGCGCTGAGCACCAGCACGCGGCCCGAGATGCGCGGAACGCTGCGCGCATCCGGCGCCGGCGGCAGGCGGAACGTGGCGCGGAAGGTCGAGCCGGCGCCAACGCGGCTGATCAGCGCGATGTCGCCGCCAAGCAGCCGTGCCAGCGTAAGGCTCAGCGACAGCCCCAGACCGGTGCCGCCGTATTGCCGTGTCATCGACGCATCGGCCTGGCTGAACGGCTTGAACAACCGTGCCCGATCCGAATCGGCAATGCCGATGCCGGTGTCGACGACCTCGATGGCGATCATTTCAGGATCGTTGTCAGCGATGTGCACGTGCAGCGAAACCCTGCCGCGGTCGGTGAACTTCACCGCGTTGGACAGCAGGTTGGTCACCACCTGGCGCAGGCGCAGCGGATCGCCGACGCGCCGCGCGGGGATGCCCGGAGCCACGGTCGCCACCAGCGCCAGGCCCTTCTCGTCGGCGCGGCTTGCCACGGTGCGCAGGGCAGCCGTCAGCACCTCCGGCAGTTCAAAGGCGACGCTCTCGATCTGCATGCGCCCCGCCTCGACCTTGGAGACGTCGAGGATGTCGTTGATGATGTCGAGCAGGCCCGTCGCGCAGTCGTGGGCGGTCTGCACGTAGTCGCGCTGGACGGGTTCGAGCGGCCCGTCGAGGGCCAGGCGGGTCATGCCGATCGCGCCGTTGAGGGGCGTACGGATCTCATGGCTGACGTTGGCGAGGAAGGTGCTCTTCGCCTCGTTGGCACGCTGCAGCGCGGCGTTCGATTCGGCCAGCACGTCGCGCGCGTGCTCGATCTCCGCGGCCTGCTGCTCGGCCACCCAGCGCGAGCGCGTGGCGATGCCGAACAGCACGATCACCAGCAGCGCCCGGCTGGCGACGGACTCGATGACCGTCTCGCCCGCGGAACCCGGCATCACGAGCTGCGCCTCGAGCGCATAGGGGCCCGCGACCAGCACCACGCAGACGATGGCCCAGCCGATGGCGCGCCGATTGCCCATGAGCAGGGCCGCCGCCAGCGGCAGGATGGTCAGCCACCAGGGCGAGGAAACCATGCCGTAGCGCACCGGCATGACAAGGCAGAACGCGCAAAGCGCCAGGCCAAGGTGCAGCGTGAGGAAGAAGCGGCGACGGTCGGCGCGGTAGAACAGCGTTAGCGCGCCGAGCCCGAGCGCACCGATGACGTTCACCCACCAGCCGGTGGGCTTGCCGGCGAGCGCCTCGGCGGCGAAGCGCAGCACGGCGAACACCCCGTTCGCCGCCATGGCGGCAACGAGGCCGACCTCGAAGTAGCGTTCATCGGTGCGCCGGTCGTCGGCCTGGCCGGGGGATGCGACGGGAGTTGAATCGGGCGGCTTCATGCGGTTCGACGGTCTCGGGCGCACGGGCGGCGCCCGCGTGCGGCGCCATTCTCCCACAAGCGTGCAGCCGGCCGGGAATGCACGGGCCCGGCCGGCACCGTGCCTAGGCGGCGGCGCGCAGGGGCTCGGCCGGCTCCTCGTCGTCCCAGAAGGTCACGGTATCGCCCGCCGCGGGCAGCCAGAGGGTGAACACCGAACCGCGGCCCAGGTGCGAATCGACTTCGAGGCTGCCGCCGTGCAACTGGAGGATCTCGCAGACGATGGCCATGCCCAGGCCCGTGCCCGGCGTCTTGCCCGACGTGTCGGCGCGCCAGAAGCGCTCGCCGACCCGCCGCGCCTGCTCGGGCGTCATGCCGATGCCGTGATCGGCCACGGCGATGCCGACATAACCCGGCTTCTCGCGCAGCATGACCTGGATCGCGCCGCCATCGGGCGAGTATTTGACCGCATTGGCGACGACGTTGCCGAGCGACTGGCGTACCTTGGTCGGGTCGGCGCGCACCGTCGGTCCCGCCTCGGGCAGCTCAAGGCTGATCGGCCAGCGTTCGGTATCGATGCCAAGGTCGGCGACGACCTCGCGCACGAGGTCGTTGAGCGGGACGTCGGCGATCTTGAAGTCGCGCCCGCGCCGCGATTCGATGCGGGCCAGGTCGAGCAGCTCGTTGATGATGTCGACCAGCCAGGCCGTCTGCCGGTAGATGGTCTCCAGCAGGTCGCGCCGGGTCGCCTCGTCGAGGTCCATGTTGAGCAGCAGCTCGGTGAACCCGTAGATGCTGGCCATTGGCGTACGCAGCTCATGCGCGGCGTGGGAGAGGAACTCGCTCTTGATGCGATCGACCTCGGCCTCGTGGGTGACGTCGCGCAGATGGATGAAGCGCTCGACCGTTTCTGCGTGGGTCTGCACGCCAACCAGTTGCAGCACGACGTGGCGCGGCCGGGCCAGTGTGAGTACCTGCTTCTCGGAAACGTCCCTGTCCGCGGTAAACAAGGCGCCAATGCCGGAAAACAGGTCAGGCTGCTCGGCGCGCTGGCGCAGCAGCGCATCGAGCACCGCGACGGGGCGATCCAGCACTTCCTCCGCGGTGATTCCGGTCATTTCGTGGAAGGCCGGATTGACCAGGCGCACGCGTCCATCGCGCGAAATCGCGACGAAGCCGTCGGGACTCAACTCGAACATCGCGTCGATCTGTGCCGTGCGTTCGCGGATGGTCGACGATTGGGCTTCGAGGACTTGCGTCTGCCGGCTCACCGTGCGCTGGCTGATCGCCGCCTGCCCGGTCGTGGTCAGCAGCAGGATCTGCAGTAGGGTGGCCAGGGCGAGGCCGATCGCGGCGGCGGCCCAGGCGATCCACGGCCGGTTCTGGCTGGCATAGCCGGCGGTGGGATATACGGAAAGCTCCCAGTTGCGGTCCGCCACGCGTACCCGGGACTTCCACACCGGCGTACGCGGATCGGGCTCCGCCTTGACGTCGGAGGCATAGACCGCGCCCTCCTTGCCCGCAGCCAGGTCGACGATGCGGAAGGCGAGGCCGGGCACGGCGAGGTCGTCGGTGGCGATCTGCACCATCTGGTCGAGCTTGATGACGCCGACGGCAAAGCCGCGCAGCGCGCCGCCTTCCGTCGCATAGGCCGGATGCAGCAGCAGCGCACCGACGCGGGTCTGCTTCTCCTGCACCAGGCGTACCGGCGCCGTGACGCTCGGCTCGCGCGTCACGCGCGCCTTGGCAATCGCCGCCCGGCGGATGGGCTCCGAGTTGATGTCGAAGCCGCGCGCCGGCAGGTTGCCGGCCAGCGGGGCGATGTAACCGACGGCCACGTAATCCGCGCGATCGGTCGCCGGGAGCAGGCGCTTTTGCGCATCCCGCTCGGTGATCCGGTAGCCGGCCATGTCGTTGGCGCGCGCCATGCGCTTCTCGAACTGCGCGCGCTCTTCGCTCTTCACGTAGGGGTTGTAGCTCAGGGCAAAGATGTCCGGGTTGGCACGCAGGGTGATGCGCGTGAACCGCTCGAACTGGTCGAAGCTCATGTCCGGCGTCACCTCGATCAGGCGCGTCAGCGCCGACAGCGCCTCCTGGTGCGCGATGAAGCGGGCTTCCAGCCGCTTGGCGATGTGCTCGCCATGGTCGCCGATGCCGGATTCGATCTGGGTGCGCTCCCAGTAGGCCACGGCCCAATAGCTGGCGCCGATCACGACGAGCGACAGCAGCATCGGCAGGCCGACGCCAAGCAGGCGCACGCGCCAGACCTCGCGCCGGCGCAGGTAGGCGGTCAGCGTCAGCGGCAGGGCGATCATCACGCCCAGCGTGTCGCCCGCCCACCAGTTCCACCAGGTGTAGAGAAAGTCGCCGCGCGCCACGATGCCCGCCGCGTACAGGGTGGCGACACCGACGGTCGCCGACACCACGCTGGCGGCGGGACCGGCCGCGAGCAGGCTGCGTACCGTGTCGCGCGCCACTTCCATGCCGCGCCAGCCGTCCTGCGTCAGGCGCGCGACCAGCGTCGCCGCCACCCAGGCCTGCAGCGTCGCGCCGGCGGCGATGAAGACGGGAACGACGAGGCCAGACAGCGAGGATGCGCCGCCGCCCGCGACCAGGTTCAGCACCAGCGAACCGAGAAAGATCCCGGGCCAGGCGCGCCTTCCCGACAACAGCATGAGGCCGACGGCAAAGCCGGCGGCAGGGAACAGCGGGCTCGCGTAGCCGGGCGGGATCGCCAGTGCCAGGCCTACCCAGCCGAGCAGCGCGTAGATCAGCCCGTCGCGTCCGGCGCGCAGCGCATAGTCGACGATTCGGCGCATGGGCGCACGGATTTCAGAGTTCATGGCAGCCCGTTCAGTGGAAGTGCGGGCGGCCCGGACCGGCGACCTGCATGTCGCCGCGCGACGCGGTGCGGGCTTCGATGGTTTCGATCAACTGCGCCGGGCTGAAGGGTTTGACGAAGTAGGCGTCGGCGCCCGCGGCGCGGCCGGCGGCGATGTCCTCGTCCTGGCCGAGAGCGGTGAGCAGGACGACGTAGCTGCCGTCGAACTTCGGCGAGCGCTTGATGGCGCGGCACACGTCGAGGCCGTTCAACGCGCCCGGCATCATGACGTCGAGGACGATGACGTCCGGCGTGACGCGCTCGGCGATGCGCAGCGCATCCGTGCCGTTGTCGGCCTCGTGCATCACGTACTTGCCGTAACCCAGCGCGATGCGCAGCATGCGCCGCAGGTCGCCCTGGTCATCCACGATCAGAAGGTGCTGGTTCATCATGGCGCTTGTCTCCCGGTCAATTCACACTGAGGCGGTTTTCGATGGCCTTCACCAGCTGCAGCGGGCTGAACGGCTTGATGAAGTAGTCGTCCGCGCCGGCCGACTCGCCGCGCTCGACATCGGTGGCCTGGCCGCGCGCGGTGAGCAGGGCCACGTAGGTGCCGCGCACCTGCGGGTCCTTGCGGATGCGCTCGCACAACTGGTAGCCGTCCATTTCGCCCGGCATCATCACGTCGAGCAGCACCACGCGCGGCTGCTCGTGGCGGATGGTCTCCCAGGCCGCCGCCGCGTCCTCCGCCTCGAGCACCGAGTAGCGCCTGCCGAACGTCAGGCGCAGCAGCTTGCGAATGTCCTGCTGGTCGTCGACGATGAGTATCTTTTCCATGGTGCTAACCTCACTGGGGGTGGGGGGTGGCGCGCTGTTGCGCCGGTCGATGCGCCGGTGGCGCCGGATGTTCCAGCGCCTCGCAGCGTTCTATGAGTTGGGCCAGGTCCGCGGCATAGGACTCCATCTGCTCCTGCAGTGGGCAGGTCTCGCAGGCCGCGGAGTGGGTCACGGCCGAGTCGCCGGTCGGCATCGACAGCGTATAGCCGACCAGTTGTGCCGCGCCGGCGTCGTCCTCGGTCTCCAGGCGCAGCGTGCCGCCGTGCAATTCGGCGATGCGACGACACAGGCTGAAGCTGAGCGAAGCCCCGCTTTCCGTCAGCGGCGCCTCGCTGCGCCGGGCGGGGTTGCGGGTCTTCTCGCTGCGGGTGCGGGCCACCACGAGCTGGTGGTTGCCGAGCTGGCGCACCGAAATCGATACGCGGTGGCCGGCCGGCAGCGCCGCCTGCATTTCGCGCAGCAGGTGCACCAGCAGCGTCCTCATCCAGTGCCGGTTGCCATAGACCGGACCCACGTCGGAAGCGGTCGGCAGCACCTCGAAGTCGCCGCCGGATCCGGCCGACTTGCCGAGGATCTCGAGCAGCAGGGGTTCGAGCAGCAGGCGCTCGCGGTTGTCGGCCTGCGGATCGCTGTAGGTCTCCGCCAGCAGGCCGATGAGGTCCATCTTCTCGGTCAGCTTGGCGACCAGGTCCTTGGCGCGGGCGAAGCGCCGGCGCGCATTGCCGCCCAGTTGGATGAGGCCGGCGGCGATGTCGGCCTCGAAGCCGGCCTGCGTCTCGTCGAGCAGGCGCGTCCACTCGACCAGTTCGCCGCGGATCAGGCCCGCCAGCAGCGAACCCTCGACCGGATGCGCGCCGGGCGCCGTGCGCGGCGCCACGATGGGCTGGACGGTTCTCACGCCTGGCCTCCGCGTTCAAGGGCATGGCGCGCGGTATGGCGCCGCTGCAGCAGGCGCTCGCAGACTTCGCGCAGCGCGTCGAAGGGCACCGGCTTGGGGAACAGCGGCACGTTGTCGGGCAGCCCGCCCATGGCCTCGACCTCGGCCTTGTCCAGGCCGGAGACCGCCACCATTTCCATTCCTTCGCGGAACGGCGAGTTCTCGATGGTACGTACCATCTTGACGCCGTCCAGGTAGGGCAGCATCAGGTCGACGATCATCAGGTCCGGGCGCTCGCGGCCGACCAGGATCAGTCCTTCGCAGCCGTTGGACACCGTCAGCACGTCGATCGGCAGTTGCCAGGCATCGAAGCGCAGGCGGTAGAGCTTGAGCAGGATGTTGTCGTCCTCGACGATCAGCACCTTGATGCGGTCGCCGCCGGAAAACGGTCGCGGCTCGGGCGTCGCCCGCTCGGTACGCGCCGCCCCCTGGCGCATGACGCGGTCGACGGATTCGGCCCGTATGCGCCGGTGCCCGCCCTCCGTCTTCCATGCGTCGAGCAGTCCGTTCTCCGTCCACAACTGGGCCGTACGCAGCGAAACGCCCAGGCGGCGTGCCGCTTCGCGGGTGGTAATGAAGGTTGCGTCTTCGCTCGTTTTCATCGCATTTAATGAATATGTGTTGGCCTAAGTGCAAATATAAATGCTCGTTCTGAAAATTGCAACCACTCTTTTCAAATATAAGTTTCACTTTTATCATTTCAGATTGATGTCATTTCACTTCAACGGCCTACGGGGGTTTTGCGCGCCGGCTCTGGAATGCGTGGCGGGGTATAGTTGTTTGTTGCCCAACCCCGATGCCCCCAATGGACGAAATCAAGATTCGCGGCGCGCGAACGCACAACCTCAAGAACGTCAGCCTCGACCTGCCGCGCAACCGCCTGACGGTGATCACCGGCCTCTCCGGCTCGGGCAAGTCCTCGCTGGCCTTCGACACGCTCTACGCCGAGGGCCAGCGCCGCTACGTCGAGTCGCTTTCGGCCTACGCGCGCCAGTTCCTGCAGCTCATGGAAAAGCCCGACGTGGACCTGATCGAGGGCCTGAGCCCGGCGATTTCCATCGAGCAGAAGGCGACCAGCCACAACCCCCGCTCCACCGTGGGCACGGTCACCGAGATCCACGACTACCTGCGCCTGCTGTATGCCCGCGCCGGCACGCCGCACTGCCCCGAGCACGGCAAGCCGCTCGAGGCGCAGAGCGTCTCGCAGATGGTGGACCACGTGTTGGCACTGCCCGAGGACACCAAGCTGATGATCCTCGCCCCGGTGGTGGCCAACCGCAAGGGCGAGCAGCTCGACCTCTTCGCCGAACTGAAGGCGCAGGGCTTCGTGCGCCTGCGCGTCGACGGCAAGGTGCACGACATCGACGCCCTGCCCAAGCTGGCGAAGAGCCAGAAACACAGCGTCGACGTCGTCGTCGACCGCGTCAAGGTGCGCGAGGACATGCGCACGCGCCTGGCCGAGAGCTTCGAGACCGCGCTGCGCCACGCCGAGGGCCGCGCCCTGGCGGTGGAGATGGACAGCGGCGTCGAGCACCTGTTCAGCTCCAAGTTCGCCTGCCCCGTGTGCAGCTACGCGCTGCAGGAACTCGAGCCGCGCCTGTTCTCCTTCAACAACCCGATGGGCGCCTGCCAGCACTGCGACGGCCTCGGCCAGATCCAGTTCTTCGACCCGGCGCGCGTCGTCGCCTATCCGCACCTGTCGCTCGCCGCCGGCGCCATCAAGGGCTGGGACCGGCGCAACCAGTTCTACTTCCAGATGCTCGAGTCGCTCGCCGCCCACTACGGCTTCGACACCGGCAAGCCCTTCGACGAGCTCGACGAGGCGACGCGGCGCGTCGTCCTCTACGGCTCCGGCCGCGAGCAGATCAAGTTCCGCTACCTCAACGAGAAAGGCACCCGCTTCGACCGCA
>CAYTFA010000073.1:0-7882 GCA_964436755.1 uncultured Rhodocyclaceae bacterium
AGCGCGATGGACAGGGCACCGGAGCGAGCCGCCGCCTGCGTCGCACCGGCCGGGTTCCCGGCATCCTCTACGGGGGTACCGCAGCCCCGCAGCAGATCGACATCGATCACAACGAGCTGTTCCAGCTGTTGCGCAAGGAGGCCTTCTATTCCTCCGTGCTCAACGTCAACCTCGAAGGCGCGAAGGAGATGTGCCTGCTGCGTGACGTGCAGCGCCATCCCTACCGGATGCAGATCCTCCACGTCGATTTCCAGCGCATCGACGCTACCCACAAGATCCACCAGAAGGTGCCGCTGCACTTCGTCAATGCCGACATCGCCCCCGGCGTGAAGCTTGGTGGCGGCATGGTGTCGCACACCATGAACGACATCGACGTCAAGTGCCTGCCTGCCGACCTGCCGGCCTTCATCGAAGTCGACCTCAAGGACCTGGCCGCCGGCCAGTCGATCCATGTGTCGCAACTGGCGCTGCCCAAGGGCGTCGAAGTGGTGCATCACGGCGAGGGCGACCCGGTCGTGGCCAGCATCGTCATGAAGGGTGGCGGCGCGGTCGAGGAAGCCGAGCCCGCGCCGGCTGCGGTGGCGCCTGCGGCTCCGGCAAAGCCCGAGAAGAAGGCCGAGCGCGTAGACAAGCGCTAATCGCTTGCAGGCTACGCTGCGACTCGTCGTCGGGCTCGGCAACCCCGGGCCCGAATACGCTGAAACCCGGCACAACGCCGGGTTTTGGTTTTGTGAGCGCCTCGCGCGCGAACTGGGCGTGTCGTTCGCACGCGAGTCCCGCTACCATGGCCTCACGGCGAAGGCGCGCCTCGCCGGCGCCGACCTCTGGCTGTTGATGCCGCAGACCTTCATGAACCGGTCCGGGCAGTCGGTGCAGGCATTGGCGCGCTTCTTCCGTATCGAGCCCGCGGAAATGCTCGTCGTGCACGATGAACTCGACCTGCCGCCCGGCCAGATGCGTCTCAAGTTCGGTGGCGGCCTTGGCGGCCACAATGGCCTCAAGGACATCACCAGCCATCTCGGGACCCAGGACTACTGGCGCCTGCGCATCGGCATCGGCCATCCCGGTGATCGCGACCTCGTGACCGACTACGTGCTCAAGCGCGCGCGGCGCGACGAGCAGGAAGAGATCGAGGCCAGCCTAGACCGCGCGCTGCTCGCCTGGCCGCTGCTGGCAAAGGGTGAGTTCAACGCCGCCACGCAGCGGATCAACTCACGGCCCCCCGCGCCAAAGAACGAAGCAAGCAAGGAATCCCCATGAGCCTCAAGTGCGGCATCGTCGGACTGCCCAACGTCGGCAAGTCCACCCTGTTCAACGCCCTGACCAAGTCGGGCATCGCGGCGGAGAACTATCCCTTCTGCACCATCGAGCCCAACGTCGGCATCGTCGAGGTGCCCGATGCGCGGCTGGCCGCATTGTCCGCCATCGTCAAGCCGCAGAAGGTCCAGCCGGCCATCGTCGAGTTCGTCGATATCGCCGGGCTGGTCGCCGGCGCGAGCAAGGGTGAAGGCCTGGGCAACCAGTTTCTCGCCAACATCCGCGAGACCGACGCCATCGTGCACGTGGTGCGCTGCTTCGACGATGCCAACGTCGTCCATGTCTCGGGCAGTGTCGATCCCATCCGCGACATCGAGGTGATCGATACCGAGTTGTGCCTGGCCGACCTCGCCACCGTGGAAAAGTCCCTCGCTCGCTACTCCAAGCAGGCCAAAGCGGGCGGCGACAAGGAGGCCAAGCTGCTGGTCGATGTGCTGGAAAAGTGCCAGAAGCAGTTGAACGAGGCGAAGCCGGTGCGCGCGATCGACCTCAGCAAGGAGGAAAAGGGCAACCTGCGCCAATTCTTCCTGCTGACCGCCAAGCCGGTGCTGTATGCCGCCAACGTCAAGGAAGGCGGTTTCGAGAACAATCCCCATCTCGCCGCGGTAGTCGCCCACGCCGGCAAGGAGGGGGCCGACGTGGTGCCGATCTGCGCCGCGATCGAGGCGGAAATCGCCGACCTGTCGGACGAGGACAAGCAGCTGTTCCTGGCCGACATGGGCATGGAGGAACCCGGCCTAAACCGGCTGATCCGCGCCGGCTACCATCTGCTCGGTCTGCAGACCTACTTCACCGCCGGAGTCAAGGAAGTCCGCGCGTGGACGATACACAAGGGCGACACCGCGCCGCAGGCCGCCGGCGTGATCCATACCGATTTCGAGAAGGGCTTCATCCGTGCCCAGACCATCGCATTCGAGGATTTCATCGCCTGCAAGGGTGAGCAGGGCGCAAAGGAAGCCGGGAAGATGCGCGCCGAGGGCAAGGAATACGTCGTCCGCGATGGCGACGTCATGAACTTCCTGTTCAACGTCTAGTCCGAGCTTCGACGAGGTCGCGTCGGCCGCAGCAGGGTCGGGTTGCGCCGGGTGTCAAACGCGCTCAAAGCGCGATTGCGTTGCCATCATTGGCCATTCGGTTACCGGCACTTTCATCCTGCTGGTCACGCCGGCATCATCGAGGATAAGGACCACGCCATCCGGTCCCGATTCGGCGACGCGAAATCGCAGATGGGGGAAGCGCACCGAAGTGTATTCGGTGTCCACTTGGGGAAGGGTCGTCATTGCGGCACCTGGTGACATTTAAGGCGCGATGCTACCGACCCAAGTGGACAGGTAGGGAGTGAATATTTCACACCTAATCCGGGTGGCGCGACAAGCGGTCAGAACGGGCCGCTGAGCGGCCCTGGATCCAAGGCGCACCGCCGGTCCTCCTGCGTGCATCAGGGAAGACGCACGGGCAGTCGATCTGGCACTGCGCCTGGCCGGTTCCCGCGCCGGGCGCAGGGCCTGGTCAGACGATCGGGTCTTCCTGCGCCTTGCGCTCCTGTGCCACCCGCAGCGACACATCCGCGACCATCCACACCGCATGGCCGGTTCCGCCGGCCATGCGACGTCCGGAGAACTCCGCCCAGAACTGGCTGTCATCGGCGCGGCGCAGGCGATACATGCCCTGTGCCTGGATACCGCGCTCAAACGACTTCGTGCTGTCAACCGTGAATTGAGCCGCTTCCGCAGCGTTGGCGAAGTGCTCCTCAATGCGGGAGCCCGCCAGTTCCTGGATGCGGCGCCCAAGCATTTCGGCAAGCCGGGCATTGCACTTCACGAGCTGCTTGTTTTCGATCACCGCGATACCCAGGGGCGAGGATTCGAAAATCGCTTCCTGCTCGGCAAGCAGGCCCTCGGCCACGCTGCTGCGTTGCAGGTTGCGCGTGGACCAGCCGTAGAGCGTGCGCTGCACCAGCACCAGCATGGCCATCGCAGCCCCTGAGGCTGCCACGGTCCAGCGCGGCTCGCGATTCACCAGGTCCGAAAAATGGAGTATCGCCGGCAGCATGACCGGCAGGGTGAACAGCCAGAACGTGACATTGCTCGCGGCTAGGTACACCGCGCCGTTGAAGCCTACGGCCAGGATCAGCAGGAAGACGAACACCTGTTGATCGAGATGCGAATGCGGAGGATACAGCGGGCCGAACAGCGCGCCCCAGCCAAGCCCGGTGAAGAATGCGCCGATCGCGAACAGGCCCTCCCAGCGCCGCATCAGCGTCACGTGGCGCTCGGTGCGGCCGAACATGTACCAGGTCCATACGCGCACGGCGACGATCGAGAGCATGTAGGCCGCCCAGGCCTTGAGCACGTTGAGCGTGATCGTCTCGAAAAGCACGACGAAGCACAGCAGCACGCCCGTCAGCACGGCGACCATGCCCGAGGGCAGGCGCTCGTAGAGCAGTTCGACGCGCCGCACCTCGGCGTCGTCGCTCAGCTTGCGCGAAAAGAACGGCCCCACGGCGCCGGCCTGCGTTCCGATTCCCGCGTCAGGCGTTGTCGTTCTGGCCGGCGATTTCGGCGCGTACCTTGTCCATGTCGAGCGCCATGGCCTGCTCTACCAACTGGTCGAAGGCCGGTCCGGGCAGGGCGCCGGCCTCGGCATAGATGATGATCTGGTCGCGGAAGACCATCAGCGTCGGGATCGAGCGGATGTTGAAGGCCGCAGCGATCTCCTGGTGCTCCTCGGTATTGACCTTGGCAAACACGACGTCGGCACGCTTTTCCGAGGCGGCCTCGAAAACCGGAGCGAATCCGCGGCAGGGCGCACACCAGGGTGCCCAGAAATCAACGATTACGTTGGGATTGTCGTTGATCGTCTGCTGGAAGTTTTCCGCGGTGAGTTCGAGCGTGGCCATGTGTAATGCTCCCTGAATCCTGTTGTGATTGAAGACGAATCCTACCGTCTTGCCCCCGACCGTGCTATCAATATCCGCCATGAACGATCCCGGCAGTGCTTATTGCGGTCGATTTGCCCCGTCACCGACAGGGTCTTTACACTTCGGATCGCTGGTTGCCGCCCTCGGCTCCTACCTCGAGGCGCGCAGCCGTCACGGCCGCTGGCTCGTGCGCATGGACGACCTCGATGGGCCGCGCTGTTCGCCGGCCGCCGCCGATGCCATCCTGCGCACGCTGGAGGCGTGTGCGCTGCATTGGGATGGCGAAATCGTCTGGCAGGCGGGCCGCACCGCGGCCTATGCAGGCGCATTCGAGCGGCTCAAGGATGCAGAGCTGCTGTATCCGTGCAGCTGCACGCGGCGGGAACTTGCCGACTCGGCAATAGCCGCGGACGGCAGCGCGCGCTATCCGGGCACCTGCCGCGACGGCCTGCCACCGGGCCGGGCAGCCCGCGCCTGGCGCGTGCGTGTCGGCGATGCCGTGGTCGCTTTCGACGATGCCGTGCAGGGACGGGTGGCCAGCGTACTCGCCGACGACGCCGGCGACTTCATCCTGCTGCGGGCCGACGGATTGTTTGCCTACCAACTTGCCGTGGTGGTCGACGATGCGGAGGCGCACGTCACGCACATCGTGCGCGGGGCCGACCTGCTGCCCTCGACGCCGCGCCAGATCTTCCTGCAGCAGTGTCTCGGGCTTCCCACGCCGGCTTATGCCCATCTCCCCGTCGCCGTGAATGCCGACGGCGAAAAGCTGTCGAAGCAGACCCTTGCCGTTCCCGTGGATGCCGGTCGCCCCGGACCGGCCCTGCATGCCGCGCTGGTCTTTCTTGGCCAGCATCCGCCACCGGAACTTGCCGGCGCCCCACCGCAGGACATCCTTGCCTGGGCCGTGGCGAACTGGCACCTCGCACGCGTGCCGCGCGGACCCCTGCCGGCCGTACCCGCCACCGTGGTGGGATAATCGCGCATTGGCGGAGGGAACGACATGAGGGTGGACGATATTTCCGGCCTGCGCCGGGTACTCCAGGCCAATCGCGTGATCGCGGTTGTCGGCTTGTCCGCAAGCTGGAACCGGCCGAGCTACTTTGCCGCGAAGTACATGCAGGAGCATGGCTACACCATTATCCCGGTCAATCCCGGCGCCGACGAGATCCTCGGCTGCCGCTGCTATCCGGATCTGGCGTCGATCCCCCATCCGGTCGACATGGTGGATGTCTTTCGCAAACCGCAGGACGTGATGCCGATCGCCGACGAGGCGATACGACTCGGCGCCAAATGCCTCTGGCTCCAGCTGGGCGTGGTCAATGCCGAGGCCGCGGAGAAGGCCGCTGCCGCCGGGCTGGACGTGGTCATGGATCGCTGCGTCAAGATCGAGCACGCGCGCCTGTTCGGCGGCCTAAACTATGCCGGGGTCAATACCCGCGTGATTTCCGCCAAACGCCCGCCCTGCCCGGGCTAGCGTCCGCGCGCGTCCTGCCAGAGCAGCTTGTGCAACTGGAGCTGGAAGCGGGCCGGAATCCGGTCGTCGAGCATCCACTGCGCCAGCACCGCCGCATCGAGCGCACCATGCACCGGCGAGAAAAGCACCGGGCAGCGTTCGAACAGCGCGTGGTCGCGACAGGTGGCGACGGCCCACTCGTAGTCCGTTCGCGAGGCGAGCACGAACTTCAGCTCGTCGTTCGCGCATAGCAGCGCGAGGTTTTCCCAGCGGTTCTTGTCCGCCTCGCCCGAGCCGGGAGCCTTGAGGTCCATGACGCGCGCCACGCGCGGGTCGATGCCGGCGATGTCGAGGGCGCCGCTGGTCTCGAGCGACACCCTGTACCCGGCATCGCACAGCGCGCCGAGCAGCGCAGCACACGCCTTTTGCGCCAGCGGCTCGCCGCCGGTGACGCATACCGTCGCGCAGGCAAAGTCCGCAACGTGTGCCAGGATGGAATCGATGGACATCGATTCGCCGCCGGAGAATGCATACGGGGTATCGCACCAGACGCAGCGCAGCGGGCAGCCAGTGAGGCGCACGAATATGGTGGGCAGGCCGACGCGGGTCGACTCCCCCTGCAGGGAATGGAAGATTTCGCTGACGCGCAGCGTGGCGCCCGCGGGGTCGCCCACTACTTCTTCTTCAGCCGCAGCTTGGCGCGCTTGCCCGCATCGGAGGCGGGATATTTCTCGGCGAGCAGTTCCAGCGTGGCGCGCACGCCCTTGAGGTCCTTGAGCGCCTCCAGACTGGCGACCCGGCTCTCCAGCGCCGCCGGCGCCCGCTCGTCGTTCGGCCAGGATGCGGCAAATTTTCCGTACAGCTCGGCCGCCGCCGCGTGGTCCTTGATCTGGGCATGGGCGTACCCTCCCCAGAAATGCGCCGAGGCGGCGAGGGTGCTGTTGGGGTAGGCTTTGACGAAGGCGGCGAAGGCCGCCGCTGCGTCCTTGAAGCGGCTGGTCTTCAGAGCGGCGAGCGCCGACTCGTAGTCGCGTGTTTCCTGTGCCGGGTCGACCTTGGGGCTTTCGGCCTTGGCTTCGGCGGGCGGCGCTTCAAGCTTGCGCAAGCGATTGTCGAGGTCGACGTAGAAGTCCTTTTGCCGCTTCTGGGCGGCCTCCAGATCGTAGGTCAGCACTTCGATCTGCCCGCGCAGGCGCGCGATGTCCGCCTTGATCGATTCGATCTGGTTGGCAAAATCGACCTGGTTGCGGTTGACCGTCTCCAGCCGCGTGCTTAGCTCGGCGCTTTCGCCGCGCAGCTTCTCGATGCGCTGGCGCGCCTCGTCATCGTCGAACAGTCCGGCGCGGGCCGGTGCCGCGAGGATCGCCAGCGCAAATAGGGCCGGCAGAATCCGCGTCGGGCTGCGCATCAGAACTCGCCCGAATAGAGCATGTCACCGCGGCGGTTCTTGGCCCAGCATTCCTCGGTCGACTCGGTGCACACCGGCTTCTCCTCGCCGAGGCTCACCGCTTCGAGCTGATCCTCGCGGGCGCCCAGCAGTGCGAGCGCCTTGCGCACGGCGTCCGCGCGCTTCTGGCCGAGGGCAAGGTTGTACTCGCGGCTGCCGCGCTCGTCGGCATTGCCCTGGATCAGCATCTTGATTCCCGGATTGCCGGCGAGGAACTTGGCATGGGCGGTGAGCAAGGCCTTGAATTCATCCTTGACGACGTAGCTGTCGTAGTCGAAATAGACGCTGCGCTTGGATAGCGGGCTGCGCGGATCCTTGAGCGCGGCGATGCTGTACGGGTCGAAGCTGTCCGGCTGCGTCTTGGCGACCGGCGTGCTGTCCACCTTGATGGCACCCGGCGTGCGCGATTCCACGCCGGCCGGATTCTGCTCTGGGGCGGGGGGCTGCGAGCCACAGGCGGCAAGCAGCAGGGTCAGGACGGAGAGGGAAACGATCGCGCGCATGATGATGACTTCCTAGGAGAGGGGGCACTTATCTGACCAGGGGACCCCAGGCAGGTTCCCGCACGTCGGCGGCCTGCACCGTGAGCTTCTGCTTGACGCGGCCGTCGCTCGACACGGCGGCCAGCACGCCGCGCCCGCCGATCTCGGTGGCATAGAGGATCATGCGGCCGTTGGGGGCGAAGGAGGGCGACTCGTCCTTGGCGGAGTCGGTCAGGATCTGGGTCTGCTTCGTCGCCAGG
>CAYTFA010000074.1:0-7827 GCA_964436755.1 uncultured Rhodocyclaceae bacterium
GGAAGCCCAGCACCTGGTTGATGCGGCCGGAGCCGACCTGCACCTCGTGGTTCATCACGGCGACGAACTGGCCGGGCCGGATGCGGCCGTTGAGCACGCGGCCGACGCCGAGCCGGCCCGTGTAGCTCGAGTAGTCGAGCGCGGCAAGCTGCAGCTGCAGCGGCGCCTCGGCATCGCCGCTGGGTGGCGGCACGTGCTTGAGCACGGTTTCGAACAGCGGATCCATGGTCTCCGAGCCGTCGTCGAGGTCGAGCTTGGCGAAACCGTTCAGCGCCGAGGCATAGACGATGGGGAAGTCGAGTTGCTCGTCGGTGGCACCGAGCTTGTCGAAGAGGTCGAAGGTATGGTCGACCACCCAGTTCGGACGCGAGCCGGGACGGTCGATCTTGTTCACCACGACAATAGGCTTCAGGCCCAGCGCCAGCGCCTTCTTGGTGACGAAGCGGGTCTGCGGCATCGGGCCTTCGACCGCGTCGACCAGCAGCAGCACGCCATCGACCATGCCCAGCACGCGCTCGACCTCGCCGCCGAAGTCGGCATGTCCCGGCGTGTCGACGATGTTGATGTGCGTGCCCTTGTAGTCGATCGCCGTGTTCTTGGCGAGGATGGTGATGCCGCGTTCCTTTTCGAGGTCGTTGCTGTCCATTACGCGTTCCTCGACCTGCTGGTTGTCGCGGAAGGTGCCGGACTGGCGCAGCAGCTTGTCGACCAGCGTGGTCTTGCCGTGGTCGACGTGGGCGATAATGGCGATGTTGCGGAGGGCGCGGGACATGGGCAGGGGTGCAGGCGGCGTGCTGCAGTGCAAAAAGGGCGCGCATTTTAACATGCCCCACCCCCGGCCGCACTTCATTTCCGTTTGAATTTTCAGGAGAAATCGATGCTCGGAATCATCGGCGGCAGCGGCTTGACGCAACTCGCCAACCTCGAGGTGTCGCGCCGAGAGATCCTGCGCACGCCCTATGGCGAGCCGTCGGGTCCGCTCAGCTTCGGCCGCATCGGCGGCCGCGACGTCGTCTTCCTGCCGCGCCACGGCCAGAGCCACACGATTCCGCCGCATCTGGTGAATTACCGGGCCAACCTCCATGCGCTCGAGGTCTGCGGAGTTGCCGAAGTGATTTCCGTGGCTTCCGTCGGCGGCATCCGCCACGACATGGCGCCTGGCGTGCTGGTGGTGCCCGACCAGATCATCGACTACACCTGGGGCCGCGAGATGACCTTCCAGTCGGGCACCGACGGCCCGGTGGTGCATGTCGACTTCACCCAGCCCTACGATCCCGGGATGCGCGCCCGGCTGCTGGCCGCGGCGCAGGCGGCCGGCGAGGAAGTCCTGGATGGCGCTGCGTATGCGGTGACCCAGGGCCCGCGCCTGGAAACCGCCGCCGAGATCAACCGCCTGGAAGGCGACGGCGCCGACATCGTGGGCATGACGGCGATGCCCGAGGCCGGGCTGGCCCGCGAACTCGACCTGCCCTACGCGGCGATCTGCCTCGTCGCCAACTGGGCCGCCGGCCGCCGCGATTCCGCCGAAGGCATCCGCTTCGAAACCCTGGAGGCCGTGCTGCAGGCCGCCATGGGGCGCGTGCGCCGCGTCCTCGAAGCCTTCGCCGCGCCGTGATCCGCGAGGTCCTGCGCATGGGCGATCCGCGGCTGCTGCGCAAGGCGCGGCCGGTGACGGATTTCACCGGGCGCGAGCTGGCAGCGCTGCTCGTCGACATGCGCGACACCATGGCCCATCTGGATGGCGCCGGACTCGCCGCGCCGCAGATCGGCATCGACCTGCGCGTCGTCATCTTCGGCGGCTTCGACAACCCGCGCTATCCCGAGGCCCCGCCGGTGCCCGACACCGTGCTGATCAATCCCGAGCTGGTGCCCTTCGTCGACGACGGCGAGGAGGAGGGCTGGGAAGGCTGTTTGTCCGTCCCCGGCCTGCGCGGCTGGGTGCCGCGCTGGAAGCGGCTGCGCTATTCGGGCTTCGACGCGGCGGGGCGCCGTTTCGACCGCACCGTCGATGGCTTCCACGCCCGCGTGGTGCAGCACGAGTGCGACCACCTCGACGGCATCCTCTACCCGATGCGGGTGCGCGATTTCACGCGCTTCGGCTATACCGAAGTGCTCGACCTGGGGGACGTCGTCGCCGAGTAGGCGGCGCCATACTCGCAGCGCAGCAGGGGGCGCCGCATATTCCGGCGGCGCAGGGTGGGCCCGGACCTAGGTCTCGAACGGCCGCAGCCGGGCAATCATGGCGTTCCAGGCGTCGATCGCCTCGGCGCTCGCCGCGGCTTCATCCCGGCCCGCCAGCGGAACCGCCGGACCGAACTGGCCGCAGACCGGGCACAGCACGTAGCAGACGCGTTCCTCCGCGCCATCGGCGCCACGGCGGGTCCTGAACACGACCTCGACGTCGGCACCGCAGGTACAACGTCGCTTTTTCATCGCGGGAAGTGTACCAGCGTGCGCGGTGCCGGCCTTCTGGCGGGTTCCAAAGTCCTGCGGGCTCCGCGCGCAGGACAGGACGCCCGGGCTCAGTGCCGGTCGAGGAAAGTCCTTACCGCCGCCACCGTGGCCGCGGGGTCTTCCTCCTGCGGCACGTGGCCCAGCGCATCGAACATCACCAGCGTGCTGCCGGCAATGTCCTGCCTGAAGCGTCGCGCATACTCCGGCGGGATCAGGCGGTCCCTGCCACCCCAGAGGATCAGCGTGGGCTGCTTCACTTGCACGACCTGGCGCTCGAATTCGCCGCTGCGGGTCTGCCCGAAGCGGGCGAAGAGCGCGGCGCGGTTGCCGGCGCGCAGCGTCAGCTCGTAGTAGCGGTCGACCAGTTCGGCTGTCACCCGCGACGGGTCGCCATACACGTTGCGCACGCTGGATTCGATCATGCCGCGCGGCAGCAGGTGCGCCATCAGCGGCGCGAGCGCCGGGGACTGGGCGAGGCGGAAGCCGAGCGGGACCGACTCGGGAGCGAAGGCGTAGCCGGCGGCGTCGACGAGGATCAGGCGACTGACGCGTTGCGGATGGTCGACGCCGGTCTTCCAGGCCACATAGCCGCCGAGCGAGTTGCCCGCGAGCACGGCGCGCTGCACCTTCAGCGCATCGAGCAGGTCGACGACGAACCGCGCATAGGCGGCGATGTCGTAACGGCCGTCGGGCGCCGGCCCGGTGAGGCCAAAACCGGGCAGGTCCACGCTGATCACGCGGTGCCCTGCCTTCAGCACGCGTACCCAGCCTTCCCAGGTGTGCAGGCTGGCCGAGGTGCCGTGCAGCAGGACGATCGGTTCCGGGTCGTCGCGCGCGCCCTCATCGCGCAGATGCACCTGCATGCCGCCGAGTGCGATGAAGCGCGACGGCGGCGGTGCCCAGCGGGAGACCAGGGCTTCGGGCGGACGGTCCGGCGCCCAGGCGAAGGCGACCAGCGCCGCGGCCGCTACCAGGAGCAGGACGCCAATGCCGGCCGCGATCCGCGGGATGTGCTTCATACCCTGCAGGTCGGCGTCAGCCCGCCTTGGCGCGCTTGGCCTGCAGGCGCTGGGCCGTCTTCTCGACGCCGACGACGAAGCGGTTGTGCTTGCCGCGCGCCACCTGCTCGACCGCATCGCGCGCCGTGAACTCGAAGGTCACCGCGGGCCCGTTCACCTCGGTCAGCGTGACGTCGATCTCGACCCACATGCCCAGCAGCGTGGCGCCCATGTGGTCGAGCTCGACGCGGGTACCGACCGAGTCCTTGCCCGGCTCGATGTGCTTCAGCAGCAGGTCGCGGCAGGCCATCTCGATGTCGTAGAGCAGGTTGGGCGTCGAATACACGCGGCAGTCGTCGCCCATGAAGCTGATGGTCTTGTCGCGATCGATATCGACGCGGCGCGTGCCGGTGAGTCCGGGCTTGAGGGTGTCGCTCATGCTGTTTCCTCCAGGGTGGGTTCGTCAGCCGCGACGCAGGGCCTCGGCGCGCAGCCGCGCCTCCACGTAGCGGACCAGGGCGCGCGTGCCGCGCCCGCAGTTGCGGAAGATGCAGACGCCGGCATCCATGAGGCCGGCGCACATCGCATCGTAGAGTTTGCCGCCATCGACGATGCCGATTACCGGCTTGTCGTTGCGTGCAACCAGCGGCGGCATCAAATGCACCGTGCTGGCGGGGTCGCTGATGTCGAAGCCGGGGCGCAGTTTCGAAGACTCGAGGGCGCGCACGGCCGGCGCCGTCGGGTCGAGGCCGACCACCACGGCATCGATGTTCGGATCGGCGAGGAAGGCCTCGACGATCTGCAGGTGGGCCTCGTCGTCGGCGCCCGGGTTGATGTCGATCGGGTTGCGCACTTCCACCAGCGCGTCCAGTTTCTTCGCCTTGAGGATGCCCTCCACCTGGGCGACGGTCGCCGCTTCGAGCGCACCCATCTCCATGGCAAAGGAGTCGGTTTCGGTCGAATCGGCCATGCCCACGGCCTCGAAGCCGGCGCCACTGATGGCGCCCAGGCGGCCGCCGCCGATCTTCTTGTCGTGCAGGGCGCCGGCGATGTAGAAGAGGTCGTCGAAGGCGGTGAAGTCCTCGGCGACGAGGGCACCGGCATGGCGCACCACCGACTCGAACAGCAGCGGCCCGCCGGCGATGGAGGCGGTGTGGCCCATCACGCCGCCGATGCCGGGCGCGGTCTTGCCCGACTTGTAGACCACCACGTCCTTGCCGTTCTTCACCGCCTTGCGCACGGCGCGCGCGAAGTCGAGCCCGTCGCCGTCCTTGAAGCCCTCGATGTAGAGGCCGATCGTGGCGATCTCCGGCCGCTCGGCGAACCAGCCGAGCAGGTCGCCGTGGGTGAGATCGGTCTGGTTGCCCAGCGCCAGCATGTAGCGCGGATCGAGCCAGGGGTTCTGGCTGATGCGCGTGATCATGAAGGCGCCGCTTTGCGACAGCATCACCGAGTTGCGCTCGGGCTTCTTCTGCGGCTTGGGCAGGCGCTCGAGCGGGATGAACCAGGAGTCATAGTGGCCGGGGTGGGATACAACGCCCAGGCAGTTGGCGCCGAGGAAGATCGGGCCGCTGCCGGCCTTGCCGTGCGCGGCGTTGATGCGCTGCGCCAGCGCGGCGGCCGGTTCGCGACTGGCGCGCGTCTCGCCCAGGCTGCCGGGAATCAGCATCACGGCCTCGACGGCATCGGTCTCGATGATTTCGTCCACCAGTTCGTACACTGCGCTGGCGGCGACGGCGACGATCAGCAGGTCGAGCTTCTCGTCGAGCGCCTTGAGCCCCGCGACGCAGCGCACGCCGTCGATCTCGGTTTCGCCGGGACGCAGGATGCGCAATTGCTCCTTCGGGTAGCCGCTGCCCATGAGGTTCTTGAGGATGATGCGGCCGAAGTTCATGCTCGTGGACGAGACGCCGATGATGCCGATCGAGCGCGGATGCAGCAGCTTGTCGATCTTGTGCACCGGGCGCGGCAGGCGCGCCGGCTTGGCTTGGGTGAATTCGCAACTCGCCGCCGCGACGACCGTGCCGCTGCCAACGCGTACGGGATTGAGCTCCAGACTGTCCAGCACCAGGCCGCCACTGGTGGCCTGCGCTGCTCCGAGGTCGAGCAGGGCGGCGAAGACCGCCTGCAGTGCGGCGTCGGGGTCGTGGCCTGCGCGCGCTGCCGCGGCGGCCAGGCGCTGGTAGGCAACGCTGCGGCGGAACAACGCAAGGAAGTCGGCGGCGTCGGTCAGTTCGACCGCGGCATACACCGAGCCGCGATCGCGACGGAAATTGCCTTCGTCGAGGTCGCTGTCGACGCCGCCCAGGCCGGCGCTGAGCACCAGGCCGAATTCGCGGGTGTTGTTGAGGCTGATGCGCAGGTCGGCCGCGGCGCCGGAGGCGTTCGACGGGTCGAGCGTCAGGCCGAGCGATTGCAGCAGGGTGGCGAGTTCGGTCGCGTCGAGCCGGTCGCGCCCGGCGGCGTGGGCCTTGCGGAACAGCTCTGCGGCAAGCTCCGTCTGGATTGCTGCGCTCATCGTGTCCTCCCCGGGGGCCATGCACTGCCGGCACGGCTCAGCGGCTGCGACTATAACAGATACAAAATGAGTCAGTAACCTATCTAAGTCTGTATCACTTGATCCTGGTCAAGCGTCATCCGCGGCGGCCGGGTCGGCCGCCGTCAGGCCGCCGAAGCGCTCGTAGAAGTAGGGCGCCGCCGGGGGCAGCGGCCCGTTGGGGGTCTCGCAGACGGAAAGCAGGTGGCGCTGGGCGAGCGGCCAGGTGATGCGGTACAGGTCGCGGCACAGCTGGCGCGCGACGCCGCCGCTCCAGTTGGCCGGCAGCAGTTGCGAAGGCAGTTGCGGGTCGTGCAGCAGGGCGCGGCGGAAAGCATGCATCATCAGCGTCTGCACCAGGAAGCACTGCTCCGGATCGAGCCGGCTGGCGGCGCGCATGGTGCGCAGCACGGGGCGGAAGAGTTCGATGAACTCGTCGTACTTGGCTGCCAGGGCATCGAGGTTCCAGCAGTCGTGCACCAGCTCCTGCAGGGGCTTGCTGGTCAGCGGCGTGATGTTGGCGGCCTTGAGCGCCACCACCTTGTCGTGGGCGCCGGTCTCCTGCAGGATGTCCAGCAGCGCATCGGTATCGGCCGAGGGATGGGCCAGCATGCCGGGCGAAATGGCGCCGTAGCCGGCCCAGGCCAGTTCCTTGCGCAGGGCCTCGCGCAGCGGGCCGGTGAGCGACGGCGGACGCAGCACGAGTTGCCATTCCCCGCTCCAGTTGTCGGTCGGCGCGTAGTAGATGCGCCGGTAGGCATGCTCGAAACGGCGCCGGCCCGAGGTGGTCAGGCTGTAGTAGCTCTTGCGCCCGAGCTGCTCGGAGACCAGCCATTTCTCCTGGGACAGCCGATACACGCTGGTGCGCACCATGCGCTCGTTGAGCCCCAGGGGCCGCACCAGCTTGATGAAACCGCCGAGCCAGACCGTGCCGCCGTGCGGGGCGATGAAGTCGCCGTAGATGGTGATGATGAGGGAGTTCGCCCGGGCGGGATGACGCTCGAGGAAGTCGTTGATCCACTGGGTTATGTATCGGCTCTTCACGGGGCGGGGCAGGGGCGTTCGGCGGTTCGGCGGCGAAATTGTACGGCGTCCCATTGTATTGGATGCGTCGGCTAACCCGTGCTCCTCATAAGGTAATCCTAATATGATACAAAAAGCTTGCATTGACATGGCTAAATATGTATCGTATTGCCAACAAGGCCGGCAGGCCACGAACCCGGCACGCGATGGAGGAGAACATGGCGAGCGGACCAGCGAATTCGGTCAAGCGAGTTTCGACCTACTGCTACAACTGCGTTTCCGGTCCCGACCTGATGACGGTCAAGGTCGTCGACGGCGTGGCCACGGAGGTGGAACCGAACTTCGCCGCGGCGGACGTGCACCCGGCCCGGGGCAAGGTTTGTGTCAAGGCCTACGGCCTCGTGCAGAAGACCTACAACCCCAACCGCATCCGCACGCCGATGAAGCGCACCAACCCGAAGAAGGGGCGCGACGAGGATCCGGGCTTCGTGCCGATCTCGTGGGACGAGGCGCTCGACCTCGTTGCGGAAAAGCTGGCCGCGGTCCGCGCCAAGGGCCTGGTCGATGACGCCGGCCTGCCGCGGCTGGCCGTCAGCCTCGGCCATGGCGGTACGCCGTCGAACTACATGGGCACCTTCCCGGCCTTCCTGGCGGCCTGGGGCCCGGTGGATTACAGCTTCGGCTCGGGGCAGGGCGTCAAGTGCGTGCACTCCGAGCACCTCTACGGCGAGTTCTGGCACCGCGCCTTCACCGTCGCCGCCGACACGCCCAACTGCCGCTACGTGATCTCGATCGGCAGCAACGTCGACGCCTCCG
>CAYTFA010000075.1:0-7806 GCA_964436755.1 uncultured Rhodocyclaceae bacterium
GGCCCCCGGCAGGGGCCCGGACGTCAGCGGCCTGCACCGAGCGCTTTTGCTTTACGCGCCCGTCGGCGGAGACGGCGGCGAGCACGCCGCGGCCGCCGATTTCGGTGGCATACAGGATCATGCGGCCATTGGGAGCAAACGTGGGCGACTCGTCCTTGGCCGAGTCGGTAAGTATCTGCACCTTCTTGGATTCGAGGTCCATGACCACCAGCTGGAAGCGGCCGCCGTTGCGGGTAACGAAGGCCAGGCTCTTGCCGTCGGGGGATGGCCGCGGCGTGACGTTGTAGCTGCCCTCGAAGCTGATGCGCTCCGCGCTGCCCGACGATCCGCCGCCGGCGGCAATGCGGTAGATCTGCGGACTGCCGCCGCGGTCCGAGGTGAAGAAGATGGACTGGCCGTCCGGCGACCAGCGCGGTTCCGTATCGATCCCGGACGAGGAGGCCAGGCGCGTTGCCCCGCTGCCGTCGGCATTTACCACGTAGAGCTGGGACGAGCCGTCCTTGGTCAGTACTACCGCGAGCTGCTTTCCATCGGGCGACCAGGCCGGCGCCGAATTGGAACCCTTGAAGTTGGCGGCGACGTGGCGGCGACCGCTGGCGAGGTCGTGTACGTAGACGACGGGCTTCTTGGCTTCGAAGGACACATAGGCGAGCTTGGTACCGTCGGGCGACCAGGCCGGCGAGATGATGGGCTCGCGCGAAGCCAGGGCCGCCTGGTCGTTGCCGCCGTCGGCGTCGGCGATCTTCAGTTCGTAGCGGCCGGTGCTCTTCACCACGTAGGCAATGCGCGTCGAGAAGACGCCCGGTTCGCCGGTCAGCTTTTCGTAGATGAAGTCGGCGATGCGATGCGCCGTCGCCCGCAGCTGCGCGCCGGTATGCAGATAGGCCGGGGTTCCCAGCACCGCCTGCTTGGGTACGTCGGAAAGGCGCACGCGGGTTTCGTAGCGGCCGTCGGCGGCCGGGGCGACGCTGCCGCCGGCGACGGCGTCGGCGCCGCGCGAACGCAACTCGTCGAATGGCGGCGTGGCATTGTCGGCAAGCGGCGCCGGCGCATCGACCATGCGGAACAGCCCGCTGCGCTCCAGGTCGGCGCGTACCACCGAGGTCAGGGCCTGCCCCACGACGCGCTCGCCGGCAAATTCGGCAATGGCCACGGGCAGCCGGTTGGCGCCGGCGCCGGTGATTTCAACCGTAAGCTGCGCTCGCGCCGGCGACGCGCAGAATGCCACGCCGGCCAGCAGCGCCGGAAAAATACGTGTGAATTTCATCCGGTCGATTATAGCGCCTCGCCCGGACGGCCCAAGTCAGTCCTCGAGCGGGCGAAAGCGCAGCTCGAGGGTGCGCGAGAAGAGGTCCGCGGGCTCCGGTTTGGGCAGCGGATTCGATTTCAGGATGGCCCGTTCGATGGCCGCGTCGAGCACGGTGAGTCCGGACGAGCGCTTGAGGCGCACGGTGACGATCTCACCGCCGGGGAGTTGCGTCACCTCGAACACCGCCTCGGGGTTGCCCTTGACCTCGGGCGGCACGACGATGTTGCCGCGAATCTTGCCGCGGATGCGGCCAAGGTAGTCGGTCATCGCCTTGTTGCGCGCGGAGGCGGCCTGGGCAGCTTGGGCGGCCTTCATTTGCGCCAGTTCGCGCTCTGCGCTGTCCGCCTGCTTGCGCTGGGTTAGTTGTTCCGCTTCGCGCCGCAGCATTTCCTGCATCGGATCGACCTTGGGCTTCGCCTCCGGCTTGGGCGGTGCCTTGTCGCGAATGGCGATGTCGGGCTTGGGGGGCGGCAACGGCTCTGCCTTTGGGACGGGGGCCGGGGCCGGCGGCGGCGGTTCGGGCGGGGCTTGCGGTGCGGCAGCGGGGGCCGGTGGCGGAGCCGCACGTACCAGGTCGACTTCGACCACGTCGGCGGGCCGGCTCTGCCAGCGCACCCCGTAGATCAGGAAGGCGGCCAGCACCAGATGCACGACGATTGCCAGGGCCAGCGAGGCGCGCTTGCCCTTGCCGTCGGCCGGGGGCAGGATGGGCGAGTCCGCGGCGCTCATTGCTTTGCCCGCCCCTCGCTCCCCTCCCCGGGGGAGGGGACGACGCGTGTTCGCGGGCTTTGCCCGCTCCGGACGATGGTCTTCGCCCCCCTTGGGACGGCCCGGCGGGAGGCGTTCATCGTGCGGGGGTCGGCGGCTGTACCAGCAGGCCGATGCGCGCGACCTGCTGCCGCTGCAGTTCGTCCATCACGGCGAGCACTGCCTCATAACGCACGTTGCGGTCGCCGGCGATCAGCACGGGCTGCTGCGGGTTGGCCTCCTGCGCCTGGCGGATGCGCGCCGGCAGGTCGGCACGCGTCACCACCTGTTCGGCACTGCCGCGCGCACGGTCGCGCAGCGCCAGGGCGCCGTCGGCCTTGATCACCACCTCGAGCGGCGCGGCAGGGGCCTGGCTGCTCTTGCCGACGCTGGGCAGGTCGACGCTGCCGGTCTGGATCAGCGGCGCGGTGACCATGAAGATCACCAGGAGAACGAGCATGACGTCGATGTAGGGTACGACGTTGATTTCGTTCATCAGGCGCCGGCTACGCATGGCTCGGCCCCCGGCGCCCGAGGTAGTGGGTCTTGAGCCGCTCGTAGAGCGATAGCGGGTCGTAGTCGGCGTTGCGGTCGAACAGGTTGCGCCGCCAACTCTCGTTCCACAGGTGCACTCCGTAGCTCTCAGGCGGCAGCGTCGCCATGCCGCTGATCAGGGCCGGCATGTTGAAGAAAGGTATCGGGCAGAACAGGTTTGGATTGAGCAGCGCCCCGGTCATGTTGAACTTCTCCACGGCGGCGTGCAGCAGCAGCGGCCCGGTGAGCGGGTTTTCCGGGGTATCGGCGGCGGCGCGCGCGGCACTGAGGCAGTGCTCGATCAGGGGGCTGCCTGCGGGCGCCTTCATGACGCAGCCGGACGTGCGCACGCGCATCTTGTCGCCGTCGCCGGGCTGGGGCGGCAGCATCTCGGAAGCGAAAAAGTAGTCCATGCCGCCCGCGAAGTCGAGGGGCCGCACACAAACGACGTCGATTTCGGCCCAGATTCCGCCGCGCGCATGCAAGAGCGTGTAGCCAAAGAGGTCGGTGAAGCGTGTAGGCGCCGCCCCCAGGTGCGAATTCTGGGTGCCCGGCTGCGGCGCCAGGATTTCGGCGGCATCCATGATGCGCAGGCCGCGGGGCGTATTGGCGGGTCGGCCATAGGTATAGAGATGGACCTCGTAGCCATGGGCCAGCCACGACGTCAGGGACAGGCGCTCGAGCGTGGTCAGCTGACCGCCGACCCAGAGCATCTGCACCGGGGAATGCGCGGTGTCCATCAGCGCGTCTGCCGCTGCAGGATGTTGAGGAATTCTTCCATGAAGCTTTCGAAGCGGACGGCCAGGCGGTCCACGTCATGGGCGAAGCGGTTGTAGGCGAGCACCGCGGGGATGGCGGCGAAGAGGCCGATGGCCGTCGCCACCAGGGCTTCGGCGATGCCCGGTGCCACGGCCGAAAGCGTCGCCGTCGTCATGTTGGAGAGGCCGCGGAAGGCGTGCATGATGCCCCACACGGTGCCGAACAGGCCGACGTAGGGGGATACCGAGCCGACCGACGCGAGGAAGGAGAGGTGCGCCTCGAGGTCGTCCAGTTCGCGCTGGTAGGTGGCGCGCATGGCGCGCCGGGCGCCGTCGACGACGGCGGTGCCGTCCGTGATGCGCTGCCCGCGCAGCTTGGTGAATTCGCGGTAGCCGGCCTCGAATATGCGTTCCAGGGCGCCGCTGTGGTGGCGGTCGTTCATTGCGCTCTGGTACAGGGCATTGAGCTCGCCGCCGCTCCAGAAGTCGCGCTCGAAACGGTCGGTCTTCACGCGTGCATCGCGGATGGCGAAGGCCTTGCGGAAGATCCAGTACCAGGAGGTGAGCGAGACCAGGGTCAGCAGCAGCATCACGAGCTTGACGACTAGGCTCGCGTGCAGCACCAACTCGATGATGGAAAGGTCTTGGGTGATGTTCATGTCGTCGCTTCCGTCAGCGCCTTGAGTTGGTGATGGATGCCACGCGGCATCGGGATCGGTCGCCCGCCTGCGGGATCGATGCAGGCAATGCGTATTTTCGCATCGAGCAGCGTTTCGCCCGCCCGCGCAATGCGCTGGTGGAATGACAGCTGGGCACGTCCGAGATGGGCAATCGACGTCTCCACCGTCAGCTGGTCGTCGAGCCGCGCCGGCCTGAGGAACTCGGCGCTCACCGAGCGCACGGCGAAAGCCACTCCCTCGCGCATCAGTTCGCCCTGGTCGTGGCCGAGGTCGCGCAGAAACTCGGTCCGCCCGCGCTCGAGGAAGCGCAGGTAGTTCGCGTAGTAGACGATGCCCGCGGCGTCGGTGTCCTCGTAGTAAACGCGCACCTGGATCGCCCGGCTGCAAGACGTGGTGCCGCTGCTGGCTGCCATCGGCAAATTGTACCCCGCGGCAGCCGGTCGACCTGGCTCAGGAGCCCTCGCCCCAGAGTTCGCGGCTGCCCCCGGCGGGGCGTTCGAGGCCGAAATGGCGCCAGATGTTGGCGGTAGCGACGCGCCCGCGCGGAGTCCGCTGCAGGAAGCCCTGCTGGATCAGGTAGGGCTCGAGCACGTCCTCGATGGTGTCGCGCGCCTCGCCGATCGCGGCGGCTAGGTTGTCCACGCCGACCGGGCCGCCGGCGAACTTCTCGAGTACGGCACCCAACAGCTTGCGGTCCATCACGTCGAGGCCGAGGTGGTCTACGTCGAGCATCGTCAGCGCGGCATCGGCGATCTCGCGCGTGATGCGGCCATCGGCGCGTACTTCGGCATAGTCGCGCACGCGGCGCAGCAGGCGGTTGGAAATCCGCGGCGTGCCGCGGGAGCGGCGCGCGATTTCGACGGCGCCGTCGTCGACGATGTCGCAATTGAGCAGGCGGGCCGAGCGCCGCACGATTAGCGCGAGTTCCTCGGGGGTGTAGAACTCGAGGCGCGCGACGATGCCGAAGCGGTCGCGCAGCGGGTTGGTCAGCATGCCGGCGCGCGTCGTGGCGCCGATCAGTGTGAAGGGAGGCAGGTCCAGCTTGACCGAGCGCGCCGAGGGGCCCTCGCCGATCATGATGTCGATCTGGAAGTCCTCCAGCGCCGGGTAGAGGATCTCTTCGACCACCGGCGAGAGGCGATGGATCTCGTCGATGAACAGGACGTCGTGCGGCTCGAGGTTGGTCAGCATGGCGGCGAGGTCGCCGGCGCGCTCAAGTACGGGACCGGAGGTCTGGCGCAGGTTCACGCCCATCTCGTGGGCGATGATGTGCGCGAGCGTGGTCTTGCCCAGGCCGGGAGGGCCGAACAGCAGCACATGGTCCATCGACTCCGCGCGGCGCTTGGCGGCCTCGATGAAGATCTCGAGCTGGCCGCGGATCTTCTGCTGCCCGACGTAGTCCGCAAGCTGGCGCGGACGCAGCGCGCGTTCCAGCGCATCCTCCTGGCTGGACTCGCGGCCGGCGGAAACCAGCCGCTCGGGACCGGGTTCGGCGAATTTGTCGGTCTGGATGCTCATAGGCCCAGTTTAGCCCGACTTCGAAAGCAGCTTGAGCGCCTGGCGGATGCCGTCGGCAACGGAGATGTCCGGCGCCAGCGCCTTCGTCGCCGAGGATGCCTCGCGCTCGTTGTAGCCGAGCGCGAGCAGGGCGTGCACGATGTCGCCGGTGGTATCGATCCTGGCGCCGCCGTCGCTGCGGGTTGCTGCCGCGCCAAGCGGTTTGGGCAGGCGATCGCGCAGCTCGAGCAGCAGGCGCTCGGCGGTCTTCTTGCCGATGCCGGGTATCTTCACCAGGCGCCCGGCTTCCTGCAGCGTCACGGCCTGGGCGAGTTCGCCGACCGACAATCCGGACAGCACGGCCAGCGCGGTGCGCGCGCCGATGCCCGAAATCTTCAACAACTGGCGGAAGGCGGCCCGTTCGTCCTCGGAGGCAAAGCCGAACAGGAAGTGCCCGTCCTCGCGCACGACGAGATGCGTGTGAAGGATCACCTGCTCGCCGGCCGCCGGGAGGCTGTAGAAGGTGCTCATGGGTACGTCGACTTCGTAGCCGAGGCCCTGCACGTCGACGGTGATCGTGGGCGGGTTCTTTGCGACGAGGGTTCCGCTGAGGCGGCCAATCATGGTGGGGCTCCGCGAGTGGGCTTGCTTGCGGCCAATGCTGTCGTGGCGTGACCGGTAGCCTGGCGCCTCGTGGCCGATTCGGAGGGCGACGGCTCGAACCTTTCCATTGTCCGACAATCGGCGCGCTGGTGGCAGGTCATACCACGCGGCCGCGGCGCACGCGGCGTCCGGGAGTCAGCGCGCCCAGGCCATGGCTGGCATGAGCATGGGCGATCGCACAGGCGAGGGCGTCGGCCGCGTCGCTGCCGGGCAGCCCGGGCAGCCCGAGCAGGCGCGTGACCATGTGCTGCACCTGTTCTTTGGCTGCCTTGCCGTGGCCGACCACGGCCTGCTTCACTTGCAGCGCCGTGTATTCCGCAACCGGCAGGCTTGCCGCGACGAGCCCGGCAATGGCGGCGCCGCGCGCCTGGCCGAGGAGCAGGGTCGACTGCGGATTGACGTTGACGAAGACGATTTCGACGGCGGCCTGGTGGGGCTGGTAGGTGGCGACGACCTCGCCGATACCTTCGAGCAGGGTTCCAATGCGCTGTGGCAGGCTCCCGCTTGCGTCACTGCGGATGCAGCCGCTGGCGACATAGGACAGCCGGCCGCCGGCGGCGTCGATCACCCCGAAGCCGGTGCTGCGCAGGCCGGGGTCGATGCCGAGGATGCGCGTCGTTTCAGGGACGGATTTCATTTGCGTGCAAGATACACGCCCCAGACTGCGAGTGCCATGCCTGCCAGTGCCATGCCGGCCAGCCGTTCGTCGAACAGCGCCCAGGCCATGAGCGCCGTGCAGGGCGGCACCAGGTAGAACAGGCTGGCCATGTTCACGGCACTGCCGCGGCGGATCAACCAGTTGAGCAGCGAGATTGCGCCGATGGAAAGCACGAGCACAAGCCAGGTCATGGCGAAGATGAATTCGCCGGTCCAGGCGACGCGGAAGTCTTCGGTCAGCGCCGCGACCAGCCAGGTCAGCAGCGCGGTAGGGAGGAACTGCGCGATCGACCCGGTGCGCCAGTCGAAGGCGCCGCAGAAGCGCTTCTGGTAGAGCGTACCGACGGTGATGCCGGCCAGCGCAGCGAGCGCCGGCCACAGCGCGTCGAGGCCGAAGCCCGCGCCCAGCTTGCCCGAGACCACCATGCCGACGCCGATGAATCCCAGCAGCAGCCCCAGCCATTGGCGCGCCAGCACAGTTTCCTTCAGCAGCCAGCCGGCGCCGATGGCGGTGAGCAGCGGCTGGATGCCGACCACGAGGCTGGTCACGCCGGCCGGCAGCCCCTTGCCGATCGCGACATAGACGCCGCCGAGGTAGATGCCGTGCACCAGCAGGCCGGAAACGCCGATGTGGAACCAGTGCCGCGCGTCGCGCGGCCACGGCGCGCGCATCGCCAGCGCGAGCGGGGTCATCAGTGCCAGCACCAGCAGGTAGCGAATGAGGAGGAAGGTCAGCGGCTCGGCGTGCGGCAGGCCCAGCTTGGCGCCGATGAAGCCTGTGCTCCAGAGGAGCACGAAGAGCAGCGGGGCGAAGCGGGCGAGCGCCGGAGAGCCCACGCTACTCGTCCATCACCGCCGTGGTGTAGACCTCCTGCACGTCGTCGAGGCTTTCCAGCGCATCGAGCAGCTTCTGCATCTTTGCCGCGTCCTCGCCGGCAAAGGTAGTTTCGTTCTGCGGCTT
>CAYTFA010000076.1:0-7699 GCA_964436755.1 uncultured Rhodocyclaceae bacterium
GGCCTCCGTCAAGCTCTTCAGCACATACACGGCGGCACGCGATAGCAGCGCCGAATTCACTTCGAATGACGGGTTCTCGGTGGTGGCGCCGATGAAGGTCACCGTACCGTTCTCGACATAGGGCAGGAAGGCATCCTGCTGCGCCTTGTTGAAGCGATGCACTTCGTCGACGAACAGTATGGTGCGCCGGCCCTGCTGGGCCAGCATTTCGGCACGCAGCATGGCTTCGCGGATGTCCTTGACGCCCGAAAACACCGCGGACAAGGCGATGAACTCGGCGTCGAAGGCATCGGCCATCAGCCGCGCCAGCGTGGTCTTGCCCACGCCCGGCGGCCCCCAGAGAATCATCGAATGCGGCGTTCCGGACTCGAAGGCCAGACGCAGGGGCTTGCCCGGTCCGAGCAGGTGGCCCTGGCCTATCACCTCATCCAGGCGGCGCGGCCGCATCTGTTCGGCGAGCGGCGCGTGGGCCGGAACCCCGGCAAACAGGTCACTCGCCGACAACGTCGGCCCCCGGCGGCGCCGTAAAGCGGAACAGGCCGTCCGGCAGCGGCGGATTGATCTCGAACTGGCTCAAGCGCAGCAGGGTCACCTGACCAAACGCGTCATGGATTTCCATGGTTACGGGACGATTGCCCGCCAATCCGATCCTTACGCGCTCGAAGCTCGCATCGCCCGCCTTGGGTCGGGCATCGACGAATTCCAGGCCATCGGCGGTACCGGCGTCCTTGAGGTCGAAGTGCCTGTCGAGATCCTGCCCGGCAAGCAGCGCGGCAGGGCTTGCCCCAAGCGCGTTGCCGATCTTCTTTACGGCAACCTGGTTGAGGTCAGGGTCGAAGCTCCAGAGACGGTTGCCGTCACTGACCAACAACTGCTTGTAGGGCTTCTCGTACGACCAGCGGAACTTGCCGGGCCGTTGCAGGGCAAAGATCCCGGCCGACTGCTGCGGCTTGCGGCCCGACTTGGCGATCACCGTCTGGGTAAACGTGCCGCGCGCGGCGCGGGACTGGTCGAGGAAGGCGCGCAACTGGTCTAGCCCGGCCGCCTGGGCCTGAAACATTGGAACGCTGGCGCACAGGCCGAGAGCGATGCGGACAAGTAAGTTCATGAGTGAATTATCGCAGCCCTGCGCCGGGAACAGCGATTCGCCCGCAAGCGATGCGCCAAGTGGCGCGCAACCCCCGCCTACCGCGTCTGGATCAGCAGCAGCCGATTGCCGTCTTTCAGCATTTCGACCCGGCGCAGGAAACTCATCCCGAGCAGGACGACCGCCGGTGAATCCGGAAGGGTCGATACCAGCGCCTCGACGTCGCGCAAGGTGATGGTTCCGACTTGCACGCTGTCCAGGCTCACCAAGTATGCGCTGCTGTCGCCGGCGGCGGTGCGGGTACTTATCGTGCGCGCGCCGCGATAGGCGATGCCGAGCCGGTCGGCTTCGTTGCGGCTGAGGGCAATGGCGCTGGCACCGGTATCGACGATCGCGATGGTGCGCCGGCCATTGATGCCCAGCTCCGTGGGGTAATGGCCCCTGCCATCTGCCTGCAAGGCGACCATCGGCGAAACACGCTCGCCAAGACGCAGCTTGTGCGCGTTGCCATTCGCGACGATCTCCGCATAGCCTGCCGATAGCGATACCAGGCGCACGCCCTCCGGACTCTCCTGCCCCGGCCGCATGGTCAGCCTGGTCTCGTTGATCTGCAGTTCAGCGTAACCCGGCCCAAGGGCGACCAGCCGCACCCAAACCGCCCCGGCAACGGCACTGTAGGCCAGAAGCAGCAACGGCAGGATCATCCTCGCGATCATCGGCATATCAGATAGTCCATTGGCATCAGGCTACCATGTCCGCGTTCCCGCGTCGAGGCATTCCCATCGCTCATGGCGTGCAGCGACGCCGGTGCCTGGGTCACTCGGCCGGCGACATGAAGCGGGGCTCGAAGCCGCGCGTGCGCAGCCAGTCGGCCAGGGCATAACCGGTCCCCGCCGGCCAGCACTTCACATCCTCCGGTGCGAACAGGCGGAATTCTGCAAGCTCGGGCGATAAATGCACCGTGCCGTGACAGCGCGCGTGGTAGGCGATGATCACCTGGTTCATGCGCTGGAAGTCGTAGACACCAATCAGGGAAACGGCTTCGGTCTCCAGATTGGTTTCCTCGCGGATCTCGCGCACGATGCCACCCTCGGGTGTGTCGCCGGCCTCCATGAAGCCGGTCACGAGCGCGAACATTCGGCCCTGCCAGGCGGCGTTGCGTGCCAGCAGGATCTTTCCCTCGTATTCGATGACGGCGGCCAGCACCGGCGTCGGGTTGTTCCAGTGCGTGAAGCCGCAGGTCGGACAGCGCAGGCGCGTGCGTTCGCCGCCATCCTCGGCCAGCGCCATCGGCACCAGCGGGGTCGCGCAACTCGGGCAAAAAGTGAAGGGATGGCTCATGCGCCGACTGCCGCGCCATGCGGCCGCTTTGCTACTCCTGGCGCCCCGGGCCGACGACCTCGCGCCCGCCGGCGGCATTCATCGGCGTCACCAGACCCGCCTTTTCCATCGCCTCGATGAGCCGCGCGGCACGGTTGTAGCCGATGCGCAGGTGGCGCTGCACGAGGGAGATCGAGGGCCGGCGCGTCTTCAGCACGATCTCCACGGCCTGGTCATACATCGGGTCGCTTTCCGCGTCGGCGCCCGCACCATCGCCCCCGAGGCCGCCGTTGGCTTCGGTGTCGTCGCCGACCGGGCCGTCGAGCACACCCTCGACGTAATCGGGCGGTCCGACCTTCTTCAGGTGGTCGACGACATGATGCACTTCCTCGTCGGCGACGAATGCCCCGTGCACCCGCACCGGCAGTCCGGTCCCCGGCGCCAGGTAAAGCATGTCGCCCTGGCCGAGCAGCGTCTCGGCGCCCATCTGGTCGAGTATGGTGCGCGAATCGATTTTCGACGACACCTGGAAGGCGATCCGGGTCGGAATGTTGGCCTTGATGAGGCCGGTGATGACGTCGACGCTCGGGCGCTGGGTGGCCAGGATCAGATGGATGCCCGAGGCTCGGGCCTTTTGCGCCAGGCGGGCGATCAGTTCCTCGATTTTCTTGCCGACCACCATCATGAGGTCAGCCAGTTCGTCGATGACGACCACGATGTAGGGCAGGGCCTGCAGCGGCTCCGGCGATTCCGGCGTCAGCGAGAACGGGTTGGCAAGTGGCTCGCCGGCTTTTTCGGCCTCCTTGAGGCGAGCGTTGAAGCCTGCCAGGTTGCGCACGCCGACCGCCGACATCAGCTTGTACCGCCTCTCCATTTCGCCCACGCACCAGTGCAGGGCGTTACCCGCCTTGGCCATGTCGGTGACCACGGGCGCCAGCAGGTGCGGGATGCCCTCGTAGATCGAGAGTTCCAGCATCTTCGGATCGACCATGATCAGGCGCACGTCCTTCGGCTCGGACTTGTAGACCAGCGAAAGGATCATGGCATTGACGCCGACCGACTTGCCCGATCCCGTGGTGCCGGCGACGAGAAGGTGCGGCATCTTGGCCAGGTCGACCACCACCGGGAGCCCGCCGATATCCTTGCCGAGCGCCACGGAAAGCGGCGAATGCATGCCGTGGTAGGCCTGCGAGCCGATGATCTCGGACAATCGCACGATCTGGCGCTTGGGATTCGGCAGTTCGAGCGCCATGCAGGACTTGCCGGGCACGGTCTCGACGACGCGGATCGAGACCAGCGACAGCGCGCGCGCGAGGTCCTTCGACAGATTGACGATCTGACTGCCCTTGACCCCGGTGGCGGGCTCGATCTCGTAGCGGGTAACCACCGGCCCCGGATGCGCCGTCAGCACCTTCGCCTCGACATTGAAGTCGGCCAGCTTGCGCTCGATCAGCCGCGAGGTGAACTCGAGCGTCTCCGGCGCCGGCATGTCGGCCGGGTCGTGCGTCGGCTCCGCCAGCAGGTGCAAGGGCGGCAGTGCGCCACCCGGAGCGTCGAAAAACAGCGAGGACTGGCGTTCCTTCTCGGCTCGCGCCACGGCCTTGGGAGCAACCGGTACGGCAATTTCGATCGGCTCGATGCGCAGCGGCGGCGCGGGACTCTCCTCGACCTTGCGCCGCTCCGTAGCGACCGCCTCCTCGCGCTGCTCCGCAACGACGCGTCCATAGCGCCTGTCTTGCCACCCTTCCCAAAGGGCGCGCAGGCCGACCTGGGCGCCCTCGATGAGCGTGCCGGTCTTTTCGGCGACCGCAATCCAGGAAATGCCGGTAAACAGGCTGAAGCCGATCATGGCCAGCACCAGCAGGACCAATGTGCCGCCCGTGTAGCCCAGGTACTGGGTCACATGGCGGCCGACTTCGAAGCCGAGCACGCCACCGGGAGCCATGGGAAGTGCGGCCTTCAGGCTCCAGAAACGCATCGCCTCGATTCCGCAGCTCGACAGGAGCAGCAGGACAAATCCGGACAGGGCGATCGCCAGGGGGCGCCGGTCGCCGCCGAACAGCGGGCTCAGCCGATGGTAGCCCCAGGCCAGCAGGAAGAGCGGCAGGGCCACCCACCACCATGCGGAAAGGCCGAAAACATACAGCAGCAGATCGGCAAACCACGCGCCGAATCGGCCGCCCGGATTGGCAATGCGCTCGGCGGTACCCGCATGGGACCAGCCGGGATCACCGCGATCAAATCCCCACAGCACGAGCGCGAGATAAAGCCCGAACAGGCCGACGAGCAGCCAGCGCGCCTCGTGAACCAAGGCGATCAAGCGCTCGGGAAGTGGCGTGGAAACGGGTTCGGAGGCTCCGGCAGCACTCATGGCGGAAGCGGCCCGTGCGTGCGCGGGCCGGACTCAGGGACACTCGCCGATTATGGCGGCGGCACTCCGGTCGCAAAGCCGGAACAGCCCCGCTAGTCGGACGCTGTTCCGCCCTTGCCGACTGTGGCGTCAGTCGCAAACGCCGCGGTTCTTGCCGCCCGAGGTCACCGTCTCGACCAGCGAGGCCTGCGGTATCACGCCGAGGCCGGGATCACCCGGCAGCAACCTTGGCAGCACGTTGTTGGCGGCAATGAAGCCGAACTGCCCAGCGGCGAGGAGCAGATTGCCGATGCCGTTGGCGACATTCACCTCGCCATCGCGGACGCCGACATACACGCCGGGCTCGTGGGTTTCGTTGCTGCCCTCCTTGCGGCAGGTGCCAGTCTTGCAATCGTCGACGTCGAAGATCGTGCCGCGGATGCCGATCGTCGCCGTAGCCGTGTTCATGCGATACGCGTCCTGGTTGCCACGCTTGGATATCAGCCCCGACACCGCGCGCAGCCCGCCCTTGAGCAGGGAGAAGACGGCATTGTCGTCCTGGGGCTTGGCTTCGCTGAAGTTGTAGGCAGCGATGTTGAACTGCGTATTGGGCTTCAGCGTAATCATCGCCCCGTCTTGGAACTTGACCTGCGCGTAGCTGTCCTTTTGCGTTTCCAGCGTATCGCCGGGGATGACCTCCGACTTCACGGAAAGGATGCGCACCGATCCGTCGGCCCGCTTGACGGAAAGAGTTCCGGACAGCTGGGTAATGGTGCCGTTGGCAAGCGCGCCGGCGGAAAGCAGGCCGGCAAGTGCGGCGAAAACGATTCGTTGGAATTTCATGGTCGTCCCCTTAGGTGCATTGTCCTGCTGTCTTGCGCTTGAAGTTGCCCTGGTCGGCGATTCCACGCCGGCTGCGCGCAACGGTTTCGGTATTGATCGAGAAGTTGATGTAGGCCATCAGCGAATCGTCTACCCCCAGCGGCGCGCGCGACTGGACCAGCGCATCGGCGTAGCCGGTCATGTCAGTGATGATAGTCTTGCTACCCCCGGCGATAAACGTGTACTTGATCGGGTAGTCGTTGTTCGTCACTGGATTACTGAATACATCATAGATTCCGGAGCCCTTGCCTCCCGCAATGACGAGACCGGCATGCACCCCTGGACCGAGCAAGGCTGCGACCACGGGATCCGGATGCACGAAGGTGCCCGTACCACCGATGGTGAAATTGATCGGTCCCTGATTGAGGATACTGGCCGTCGCCACCAGGTTCGTCGACGAAACCGCCGACGAACCTGCCACGACCGCCACGGTGCCGCCGGTCTTGATGTTCAGCGGCAGGTCGGGGTCGAACACAGCGAGTGCAGTGGCTTTGGTCCCGGTGCCCGTGATGCGGCCACCCGTTAGTAGGAAATTGCCCGTGATGTCGACACCCTTTCCGCTCTTGACCAGAACAATCCCGCTTGCATTGGCCTCACCGCCTGCTAGCGTCGACGTGCCGCCCTTGATCGCAAAGTCACCACCGACCTTGAGCGCAAGCTGGTTGGCCGAAACAAAGGCATTCGCCTGGGCCCGGCCGGTCGCCGCCGTCGTGGTTGCGGATCCACCGGCCAAGTTGAAGTTGCCCGTCGTGGTGATGCTCAGCAGCCCGCCGGCGGAAATCACTGCATCGTTGGTGAGGTTCTGCCCTGCGCCGGCGATGGTGGTACCGCCGGTGACGTTGAGGCTGGCGGCGTTGATGGTGATGTTCCCCGTCGCTTTCACCTCCAGGTCGTTCGACACACCCGGATTAACCGTGTTGTCGCCACCGCTCAAGGTTACGTTGCTGGGGAAGTTGAACGTCAGGTTGCGACCATGAACCTTGCCGGGCCCGGCGATCGAAATCGCCCCGCTGGTGCTCAGCGAAATGTCGCCGCTTCCGGCATCGATGTTGATGGGTCCGCTGCCAACGACCGTCGATAGATTAATGTTGCCAAGCGTCGAAGAGAAATCCAGGCCATTTCCGGTAGCCTGAACCACGGTATACGAGCCATTCTGTGCGAATGCGAGGGCACCCGATGCGCTCAAATAGATGTTGCCTACCGCATTTGAACTGTCTTGGAGGGTAATTCCGCCCGCGCCGGTAACGGTAGCGTGAAGCGAGTCCACGTAGATCGGCCCGGTCTGCGTGATCGGCCCAACGGAGGTGTAGTAGATGCTGCCAGCCGCATTGCGCACCGAGACGGCATCGTTGACACCCGCCACGACAAGCGGACCGCTGGAGGAGACAAAGATGTCTCCAGTTTCCGACGACGTGGCCAGACTGGTCACGGCCCCCACATGCACCGGCGCTCCGGCCGAGGCACCGATGTTTCCGTGCGCCTTCAATGTCACGAGCCCGGTCATGTTGAGCAGGCCGGCGCCACTGTCGAGGATCTGCCCGCCGCCGCCCGCCGCGCCGTCGTGTCCGGCGTTGATGGTAAAGCCGCCGGTGCTGCCCGTGGGCGTACCTACGGTTCCGCCGATGGTGATGTCCGCCGTATGCGCGGCGTCCCCGACGATGAGGCCACCCGTCGTGGTTGGCAGGTTGAGGTTGGCCTGGCTCAGAACCAGACCGCCCCCGGCAATCAGGCTGATTGGCTGGCCGACCGTACCGGACGTCAGGGTCACCGGACCGGCGTGACCCGTCACGGCGCCCCCGAGCGCCATGCTGTCGCCCTTGAGTACGATAGGTGCGGTACTGCCGGCACCACCGTTGGTGACGGTGCCGGTGTTGGTCAATGTGCCGCTGCCAGCGTCCACGGTGACGCTGGTCGTGCCGGCGATCGTGCCGCTGTTGGCGAGGCCGACTCCCTTCACGCTCACGACAGTGCCGCCGATGTCGCCGGCCGACGTCAAAGTGCCACCGCTGGTGATGCTGACGGCGCCACCGGCAACGATATCCCCCGCCGCCGCTGACGTC
>CAYTFA010000077.1:0-7681 GCA_964436755.1 uncultured Rhodocyclaceae bacterium
CCGGTCCAATCAACAAGCGTGCCAGCCATGTCGAGGTGATCAGCGCGACAACGGCAACAACGGAAACGATGAGCAGGATCGCCAGCCAGGGCTGGACATCGACTCGACTTTCCGGAAAACCCACGCGCACCCGCGAATCGGATGACGGCAGATCAGCCCAATACCAGCGCTCGCCTTCTTCGGAAACACTGGCGAGCAGTTCAACCCGCTCGCCGCTGCGGCTGCTCAGTGCCGACTCCAGAAACCGGAAGTAGGGCAGCCAGCGGGTAAAGGCAGCCGCAGCGCCAGGTGGGTTCTGCACGCGCAGGCGGTGCACGCGGCCGATCCGTTCCTCCAAGGCCACGCGCTCGGCAGCCGATGCGGAGGACCACGCGCTGGCCGTGTCCATCATCAGAGCGGCAAGGTCGCTCGTGGCGTGCCGCCCAAGAGGTACCAAGGCGAACCAAGTGATGACCGCGATGGTGAAAACCTGGAACGCGAAGGATACAAGTGCAATGACCAGCGCGGTGCGGCCGAACAGCGTGCGCGGCATCATCCTCCTTGCCCCAGTATCGAATGCGGGAAAGCCATCAGTCGCATTCCGCCCCGCGCGGAGTAAATATGTATCCCTCTGCCCACACGGTGCGCAGGAAGACCGGATGCGCGGGATCCGGCTCGATCTTTCGCCGCAAGCGCGTCACCCGCACGTCTACCATTCGATCAAACGGTTCACGCTCGTAGCCTTTTAGCTGTTCGACCAGTGTGTCCCGGCTCAGCACGCGGTCGGGATGCTCCAGCAGAACCTTCAGCAGGGCAAATTCGGCGCCGGACAGTCGAACTTCCTGGCCGTTTCGCAGGAGACGTCGTGCATCCAGGTCGGCCACGAAAGGCCCGAAGCGACGCCGCTTCCCGTTGTCGTCCGGCGGATGCCGGCGCCGCAGAACTGCGGCCACCCGCGCCAACAACTCCCTGTGGCTGAACGGCTTCGGAAGGTAATCGTCTGCGCCGACTTCGAGGCCGACGATGCGGTCCACTTCCTCGCCGCGCGCCGAAAGCATGATGATCGAGGGCGCTTCCCGACCGCGCAGGGAGCGCGCCAGCGAAAGGCCGTCCTCCCCCGGCAGCATGACGTCCAGCAGGACAAGATCGGTCGGCCAGATCGCAAGGTGCTGTTTCATCCCGTTGCCGTCGGAAACTCCGGCCACCTCGTAGCCGTTTTCCGCCAGATAGCGCACCAGAAGCTCGCGCAAGCCTTCATCGTCATCCACAACGAGAATGCGCCTGCGGCTCTCAAGCATGGGGGAACAGCCAGCAAGTTGTAACAACCTGAAACATCCGCGGCCTCCGTGCAACACCGGGGAAACGGCAAATGCCTAACTTCCCGATGCAAGGGAAATCATACAAGAGGAGGGGGAGTGATCAGCCAACCTGCCGCGCAACGAACCCCACTTCCGATCATCCCGACACCGCCGGACGCCGAACGTATCGGCACACGGACGCGAGCGAACCACCTAAATTAAAGTCAACGAAGGAAAACCGCATGAACGCCAAGCAGACTGTTGCAGGTATGGCCGTCCTTTGCATCGTCAGCGCCATCGGCGCATCCCACGCACGAGCCGATGAAGCCAAGCCCGCCCCAGCCAAGCCTGTCTATCCGAGCGTCGAGAAGACCTCCGCAGATACGCCCCGGCAGTACCGGATGACCCCCGAATTCCAGGAAGCGATAAAGAAGCTACCGCCGGAGTTCGTCCAGCAGTTCAAGAAGATGACGGCCAAGCACACGCGCTACAGCGAAAGCGCGACCGCACGGCAAGTGATGATGGAGCTGCTGTCGGACGTGCAGTGCGTTACCGCCGGCCTGATGGTAGAGAACGGTGAAATGGCGGCAGACTGCGCCACCCGGGCATCCCAGCACCGCTGGCCGAAGGGGCACCTGCTTGCCTACGTAAAGCTGGAGCAGATCAACGTCGACTCGCTATCCATGCTGCCGAAGATCAACGCGCAAGTCGAGGGCGGGTTGGAAAGGGTAGCCGAGTTCGCCATGAAGAAGGACTTCGTCAGTGCCGGGTCCGAAATGGGGAAAGTCATGTCGGGGTGCTCGACCTGCCACAACCTGTTCCGCTTCGGGAAAGGCGAGTCGCCCTACATCGTCGAGTAGCGGACGCCAGCGGCGGCGCTGCGGCGGGACAGCCGCAGCGCAGCGCTCCCGGCGCAGGCACCGGGCCGCCTATTTGAACGCGATGATCGCCTGATCGACGGCGAGGCTCTCGCCGGGCGAGGCGAGCAACTTCTCGACCACGCAGTCGCGCTCGGCCTTCAGCACGTTCTCCATCTTCATCGCCTCGATCTTGGCGAGGATTTCCCCGGCCTTCACCTCCTGGCCCGCAACAACCGCGACATGCGTGAGCAGGCCGGGCATGGGCGAGAGCAGGAACTTGCTCATGTCCGGCGCCGCCTTGGTCGGCATCAGCGCCAGCAACTCCGCGGCGCGCGCGCTCATGACCTGCACATCGGCCTGCACGCCCCAGTGGAACAGCCGGTACAGCGAGCCGCGCCGCTCCACCTGCATGCAGATCGGCTGGCCGTTGAGCGTTCCCTGGTAGAGCGAGCCGCCAAACTGCCAGTTCGAGCGCAGGGCATACATCGAATCGCCGAAGCGCACGTCCCAGCCGCCCTCCGCCGCCGCAACGGTGACCGGGTGGCGCTCGCCGCTCATCAACACGTCGAAGTCGCTGCCGGGCTTGTACTCATGCCCCGGCATCTGGCCCGAGATGGTCGCGTTGCGCGCGAGGTACTGGCGGTGGATGGCGGCCGCCACCACCACCAGCATCGCCGGATCGTCGTGCGGCACATCGGCGGCGTTGAAGCCCTTCGGATACGACTCGGCGATGAGCCCGGTGTTGAAGTTGCCGGAGGTGAAGCGCGGATGCTGCATCAGCGCCGCCTGGAAAGAGATGTTCGACGCCACGCCGCGGATGACGAATTCGTTGAGCGCGTCCCGCATGCGGGCGATCGCCTGGTCGCGCGTGGCTCCGTGCACGATCAATTTGGCGATCATCGAATCGTAGTACATCGAGATCTCGCCGCCTTCGTAGACGCCGGTATCGACCCGCACGCCATCGGCCTCGGGCGGCGGAATGTACTTGACCAGGCGACCCGTGGACGGCAGGAAACCACGGAAGGGGTCCTCGGCGTTGATACGGCATTCCATGGCCCAGCCGTTGATCTTGAGGTCCGCCTGCTTGAAGGTTAGCTTTTCGCCGGCAGCCACACGGATCATCTGCTCGACGAGGTCGAGCCCGGTGATGAGTTCGGTCACCGGGTGCTCGACCTGGAGCCGGGTGTTCATTTCGAGGAAGTAGAAGCTCTTGTCCTTGCCGCCGACGACGAACTCGACGGTGCCGGCCGACTGGTACTTCACCGCCTTGGCCAGCGCGACGGCCTGCTCGCCCATGGCCTTGCGCGTCGCCGGATCGAGGAAGGGCGACGGCGCCTCCTCGATCACCTTCTGGTGGCGCCGCTGGATGGAGCACTCGCGCTCGTGCAGATAGACCGTGTTGCCATGTGCATCGCCAAGCACCTGGATCTCGATGTGGCGCGGCTCCTCGACGTACTTCTCAATGAACACGCGGTCATCGCCGAAGGCATTTTTTGCCTCGGTCTTGCACGACGAGAACCCCTCGTGCGCCTCCTTGTCGTCGAAGGCGACGCGCAGGCCCTTGCCGCCACCGCCCGCCGACGCCTTGATCATCACCGGATAGCCGATGCCGCGGGCGATCTCCACGGCCTGCTCGGGCGTATCGATCGCATCGTTGTAGCCGGGGATGACGTTGACCTTGGCAGTGAGCGCGAGCTTCTTCGACTCGATCTTGTCGCCCATGCGTTCGACCGAATAGTGCTTGGGACCGATGAAGACGATCCCTTCCTCCTCCAGCCGGCGTGAAAACGTCGCGTTCTCGGACAGGAAGCCATACCCCGGATGCACGGCCTCGGCCCCGGTCTGCTTGCAGGCGGCGATGATCTTGTCCATCACCAGGTAGGATTCCTTGGACGGCGGCGGTCCGATACAGACGGCTTCGTCGGCCATCTCGACATGCATCGCGTCCTTGTCGGCCTCGGAATACACGGCCACCGTCTTGATGCCCATCTTGCGGGCGGTCTTGATCACGCGGCAAGCAATCTCACCACGGTTCGCGATCAGGATCTTCTTGAACATTTGTTATTCCTTCCCGGCGATCAAAGCGGAATGTTGCCGTGCTTGCGCCACGGATTTTCGATCTGCTTGTTGCGCAGCATCGCGAGGCTGCGGCAGACGCGTTTGCGCGTCTCGTGCGGCATGATCACGTCGTCGATGAAGCCACGCGCGCCTGCGACGAAGGGATTGGCGAACTTCGCCTTGTACTCCGCCTCGCGCGCCGCCAGCTTGGCCGGGTCGCTCTTGTCCTCGCGGAAGATGATCTCGACGGCGCCTTTCGGCCCCATGACGGCGATCTCGGCGCTGGGCCAGGCGAAGTTCACGTCGCCGCGCAAGTGCTTGGAGGCCATGACGTCGTAGGCCCCGCCATAGGCCTTGCGCGTGATGAGGGTGATCTTCGGTACGGTGCACTCGGCGTAGGCGTACAGCAGCTTGGCGCCGTGCTTGATGATGCCGCCGTATTCCTGCGAGGTGCCGGGCATGAAGCCGGGTACGTCTACCAGCGTGATGATGGGCACGTTGAAGGCGTCGCAGAAGCGCACGAAGCGTGCTGCCTTGATCGACGACTTGATGTCGAGGCAACCGGCCAGCACCATGGGCTGGTTGGCGACGATGCCCACGGTCTGCCCTTCCATGCGCGCAAAGCCGATCACGATGTTCTTCGCGTGGTCGGGTTGGAGTTCGAAGAAGTCGGTGTCGTCGACCATCTTCAGGATGAGCTCTTTCATGTCGTACGGCTTGTTCGCGTTGTCCGGTACCAACGTGTCCAGGCTGTAGTCGAGACGCTCGGCAACGTCATCCGTCATCCGCATGGGCGGCTTGTCGCGGTTGTTGAGCGGCAAATAGTTGAAGAAACGGCGCAGCATCACCAGCGCATCGACATCATTCTCGAAGGCCAGGTCGGCGACGCCGGATTTCGTGGTGTGGGTGACCGCGCCACCCAGTTCCTCGGCCGTGACCTCTTCGTGGGTCACGGTTTTCACTACCTCCGGACCGGTGACGAACATGTACGACGAGTCCTTCACCATGAAGATGAAGTCGGTCATCGCCGGGCTGTACACCGCGCCTCCGGCGCAGGGGCCCATGATCAGCGAAATCTGCGGGATGACGCCGCTGGCCATCACGTTGCGCTGGAACACGTCGGCGTATCCACCGAGCGCAGCGACACCCTCCTGGATGCGCGCGCCGCCGGAATCATTGAGCCCGATCACCGGGCAGCCGACCTTCATCGCGTGGTCCATGATCTTGCAGATCTTTTCCGCATGGGCCTCCGACAGCGCACCCCCGAATACGGTGAAGTCCTGCGAGAAGACGAACACCATGCGGCCATTGATGGTGCCGTAGCCGGTCACCACGCCATCGCCCGGGATGTGGCTCTCGCCCATGCCGAAGTCGACGCAGCGGTGCTCCTTGAACATGTCCCATTCTTCGAAGGTACCTTCGTCGAGCAGCAGTTCGATGCGCTCGCGCGCCGTCAGCTTGCCCTTCGCATGCTGCGAATCGATGCGCTTCTGGCCGCCGCCAAGTGCGGCGCGATGTCGCTTTTCGTCGAGCTGATGGATGATGTCGTGCATGTGAAACCCTCCCTGAAAGCTAGAAGAACCGGTTCAGCATCGCCAGCAGGCGGTGCGCCGCGGCGCCGGGTGTCGTCGTTCCGGCCTCGACCGCCTGCGCCAGATCGGGCAGAGCGGCCTTGATCGCCGGATGGTCGCGGAAGCGGGCTCGCAGGCCCGAGTCGATGATCTGCCACATCCACGCCGTTGCCTGGCGGCGTCGCCGTGCCTCGAATTCGCCTTTGGCAACGCGTGCCTCGCAAAAGCTGTCGACGGCCTGCCAGAACTCGCCCAAGCCCTCGCCACGCAGCGCGGAGACGGTCAGCACGGGTGGCTGCCAGCCGGCGCCCGGAGGATGCAGCATTGCCAAGGCGGAGCGCATCTGTGCGGCCGCCAGGCGTGCGGCCGTCGGATCGATGTCGCCCTTGTTGAAGACGACGATATCGGCGAGTTCGACGATGCCCTTTTTGATCGCCTGCAGGTCGTCGCCGGCGTTCGGCAACTGCAGCAGCACGAAGCAGTCGGTCATGCCGGCTACGGCGGTCTCCGACTGGCCGACGCCGACGGTCTCGACGATCACCCGGTCGTAGCCAGCCGCTTCGCACAGCAGCAAAGCCTCGCGCGTGCGCTCGGCAACGCCGCCGAGGCTGCCTGCCGAGGGCGACGGGCGGATGAAAGCGCGCGGATCCATGGAGAGCTTCTCCATGCGCGTCTTGTCGCCGAGGATGGAGCCGCCGGTGATGGTGGACGAAGGGTCGACGGCCAGCACGGCAACGCGATGGCCGCGCTCGATCAAATACAAGCCCAGCGCTTCGATGAAGGTCGACTTGCCGACGCCGGGCACGCCTGAGATGCCAAGGCGCAGCGAGCGTCCGGTGTGCGGCAGCGCTGCGTCGAGCAGGCGCTGCGCCTCGTCACGGTGTTCGGGCAGCGTCGATTCGACGAGGGTAATGGCCTTGGCCAGCGCGCGTCGGTCGCCCGCCAGCAGGCCGGCCGCCGGGCCCGGCCCAGGTGGGTTGGCCGCCTGCTCGGTCACTGGCTGCGCCGACATCGAGCGGTCAGGCGCTTCCCGGCAGGTGCGCCGCGCGGATGGCACGCAGGACCTGGTGTGCGCATTCCGGTATCGGCGTGCCCGGCCCAAAGATGCCGGCCGCGCCGGCCTGGCGCAGGGCCTCGTAGTCCTGTGCCGGGATGACGCCGCCGACGAAGACGACGATGTCGTCGGCGCCCTGCTCGTGCAGGGCCTTGATCAGCGCCGGCACCAGGGTCTTGTGGCCGGCGGCCAGCGTCGATACGCCGACGGCATGCACGTCATTCTCGATTGCCTGGCGCGCCGCTTCCTCGGGCGTCTGGAACAGCGGACCGACGTCGACGTCGAAGCCGAGGTCGGCAAAGGCTGTCGCCACGACCTTGGCACCGCGATCGTGTCCGTCCTGACCCAGCTTGGCGATCATGATGCGCGGACGCCGACCTTCGGCCGCGGCAAACTCGTCGACCAGCTCGCGTACCTCGTCCAATCCCGGTGCCTCCCCAAAGGCGGCACTATAAACGCCGGATACCGTCTGGTTGACCGCGCGGTGGCGGCCCCAGACCTTCTCCAGCGCATCCGACAGCTCGCCGACCGTCGCGCGCAGGCGCACGGCCTTGATCGCCAGGTCGAGCAGGTTGCCGCTGCCCGTGCGGGCGCATTCGGTCAGCGCATCCAGCGCTGCCTGCACGGCCTTGGCGTCGCGCGCGGCGCGGACCTTCTGCAGACGCGCGACCTGGGCCTCGCGCACCGCACGGTTGTCCACTTCGAGAATGTCGATCGATGCCTCTTCCTTTAGTCGATACTTGTTGACGCCGACGATCACGTCCTTGCCGGAGTCGATGCGCGCCTGCTTCTGCGCCGCGCAGGTTTCGATCTGCAGCTTGGCCCAGCCGCTCTGCACGGCCTTGGTCATGCCGCCCATCG
>CAYTFA010000078.1:0-7674 GCA_964436755.1 uncultured Rhodocyclaceae bacterium
TCCAGTGGTGGTACGGCCACAACGCCGTGGGCTTCTTCCTCACCGCCGGCTTCCTCGGCATGATGTATTACTTCGTGCCCAAGCAAGCCGGTCGCCCGATCTACTCGTATCGCCTGTCCGTGGTGCACTTCTGGGCACTGGTGTTCACCTACATGTGGGCCGGTCCGCACCACCTGCACTACACCGCGCTGCCTGACTGGACCCAGTCGCTCGGCATGCTGTTCTCGCTGATCCTGCTGGCGCCGTCCTGGGGCGGCATGATCAACGGCATCATGACGCTGTCGGGGGCGTGGCACAAACTGCGTGACGACCCGATCCTGAAGTTCCTGATCGTCTCGCTGTCGTTCTACGGCATGTCGACCTTCGAAGGCCCGATGATGTCGATCAAGACGGTGAACGCGCTGTCGCACTACACCGACTGGACGGTCGGCCACGTGCACTCGGGTGCGCTCGGCTGGGTGGCGATGATTGCCATCGGCTGCACCTATTACATCCTGCCGCGTGTTTTCGGCAAGACCGAAATGGCTTCCAAGAAGCTGATCGAAGCACATTTCTGGATCGCCACGCTCGGGACCGTTCTCTACATCGCTGCGATGTGGATTGCCGGTGTCATGCAGGGTCTGATGTGGCGCGCCACCAATGCCGACGGCACGCTGACCTACGCGTTCGTCGAGTCGGTCAAGGCCACCTATCCGTTCTGGACGATCCGTCTGCTCGGCGGTCTTCTCTTCCTCAGCGGCATGATCATCATGGCCTACAACATGTTCCTGACCATCGCGGGCGGCAAGGCTGTCGATGCGCCCGTACTCGAACCCGCCGCGGCCCACTGAGCCGGCTTACGAATCTAGGAGCAAAACATCATGTTGACGCATGAGCAAGTCGAAAAAAACGTAGCCTGGCTGATCGTGCTGACGATCCTGCTCATCAGCTTCGGCGGCCTCGTCGAGATCGTGCCGCTCTTCTTCCAGAAGTCGACCACGACCCCGGCCAATGAGCTGGTAAAACCCTACGACCCGGTGCGTCTGGCCGGACGGGACATTTACATCCGCGAAGGCTGCTACAACTGCCACTCGCAGATGATCCGTCCCTTCCGTGCCGAGACGGAACGCTATGGCCACTATTCCGTGGCCGGCGAATTCGTCTATGACCATCCGTTCCAGTGGGGTTCCAAGCGCACCGGCCCGGACCTCGCCCGCGTTGGCGGCCGTTATTCCGACCAGTGGCATTACACCCATCTGATGAACCCGCGCGATGTCGTTCCCGAGTCGAACATGCCGGCTTATTCCTGGCTGGACCGTCCGCTCAAGGAACCCAACATCGGTGCCAAGATGGCCGCACTGCGTGCCGTCGGCGTTCCCTATACCGATAAGGAAATCGCCGATGCACCCAAGGCCGTCGAAGGCAAGAAGGAAATCGAGGCGCTGATCGCCTACCTCCAGGGCATGGGCACCGCCCTCAAGCAGACGAGGTAAGGGTGGATATCAACGACCTGCGCTCAGTGTTCACGGTGCTGGCGGTAGTCATGTTCGTCGGCATCGTGTGGTGGGCTTACTCCGACCGGCGCAAGCAAGTCTACGAGGAGGCGGCGATGCTGCCCCTCGAAGATGACACCCCGGTCGGTGCGCAGGATTCGTTGGACGCCAAGCAGGTTACGCAGAATCAAGAAAGGAAATCATCATGAGTGATTTTGTCAGCGGCTTCTGGAACATCTACGTGGCGGGGATCACCCTCGTCAGTGTCATCGGTTGCGGGGTCTTCCTGCTGATGCAGGACAAGGCGCCCACCAGCGCCGGCAATACCACCGGCCACGTCTGGGACGAAACCCTGCAGGAGTACAGCAACCCGCTCCCGAACTGGTGGCGCTGGATGTTCTACATCACGGTGGTCTTCGCCCTGTTCTATCTGGCGATGTATCCGGGTCTGGGTAACTTCCAGGGCCAGTTCGGCTGGAGTTCGACGGGCCAGTACGATGCCGAAATGAAGAAGGCCGACGAGCAGTACGGCCCGATCTTCAAGAAGTTCCAGAGCCAGGACGTAATGACTGTGGCGGCCAACGCGGAAGCGAAGGAAATGGGCCAGCGCCTGTTCCTGACGTACTGCGCCCAATGCCACGGTTCCGACGCCAAGGGTGCGAAGGGCTTCCCCAACCTGACCGACAACGACTGGCTGTTCGGCGGTACGCCTGAGCAGATCAAGGAGTCGATCACCAAGGGCCGCGATGCAGCGATGCCTGCCAAGGGTGTGAAGCCTGACCTGACCGGCGACCAGATCAAGGATCTGGCGAATTATGTGCGGTCGCTTTCCGGCCTGAGCTCAGACTCCGTTCGTGCCCAGCGCGGCAAGGACCTGTTCCCGCAGGCCTGTGCTGCGTGTCATGGTCCCGACGGCAAGGGCATGCTCGGTGTTGCGCCGAACCTGACGGACAAGGTCTGGCTCTACAGCAGTTCCGAAGAGGCAATCATCGAGACCATCACCAAGGGCCGCACGAATCGCATGCCGGCCTTCGGCGAGTTCCTCGGCGACGCCAAGGTGCACCTGCTGACTGCCTACGTCTATGGTCTTGGCGGCGGCGTCAAGGATGCCCCGGCTGCAGCAGCACCCGCAGCCGCTCCGGCTGACGCGGCAGCCACGGCCGCTGCCCCGGCGGAAAAGAAGTAAACTGATAGCTGGCCTCCCCGGCTCCACCGCAAGTGGCGCCGGGGAATTTTAGGTTACGTCTATCAGAATATCCTAATACAATCATGGAATCGCCGACTTCAAAGCCTGCCGAGAAGCAGGAGCTCAAGTTCGTGGAGGAGAGCCTCTACGAGGTGCATAAGAAGGTTCATCCGCGCGCGGTCAGCGGAACCTTCGCAACCTGGCGATGGCTGCTGGTCTGGTTTACCCAGCTACTGTTTTACGGGCTGTGCTGGCTACCCTGGAACGGGCGCCAGGCCGTGCTGTTCAATCTCGTCGAACGCAAGTTCTTTATCTTCGGCCTGGTGTTCTGGCCGCAGGATGTATTCTTCCTTGCGGTCCTGCTGATCATCTCGGCGTACTCGCTGTTCCTGTTCACGGCGGTAGGCGGCCGATTGTGGTGCGGCTATGCGTGCCCGCAAACGGTTTATACCGAGATCTTCATGTGGATCGAGCAGAAGATCGAAGGCGATCGAAATTCCCGCATCAAGCTCGATGCCGCACCGATGAGCCCGCGCAAGTTCTGGCTGCGGGCCGCAAAGTACGGGGCCTGGGGCTTGCTCGCCCTGTGGACCGGATTCACCTTCGTCGGCTACTTCACTCCCATCAAGACGCTGTGGGATTCGCTGTGGAGCTTCTCGCTTGGACCGTGGGAGGCTTTCTGGCTGTTCTTCTACGGCGCATTCACCTACATGTTCGCAGGGCACCTGCGCGAGCAGGTATGCAAGTACATGTGTCCGTATGCACGCTTCCAGGGCGTAATGTTCGACCCGGACACGCTGATCATCACCTACGATGAAGAGCGCGGTGAACCCCGCGGGGCGCGCTCGAAGAAGACGGATCGCAAGGAGGCAGGGCTCGGCGAATGCGTCGATTGCGAACTTTGCGTCGCGGTCTGTCCGACCGGGATCGACATACGCAAGGGCCTGCAGTACGAGTGCATCGGTTGCGCCGCCTGCATCGATGCCTGCGACCAGGTCATGGACAAGATGGGCTATCCGAAGGGCCTGATCCGGTATTCAACCGAAAATGCGATCGAGCAGCACTGGGGATGGAAGGAAATCGTCGGCCACGTCATACGGCCGCGCGTGCTCATCTATACCGGAATCCTTGTCGCGATCTGCATCGCCTTCGTTTGGGGGCTGGCAACCAAGGCCAGCCTGCGCGTCGATGTGATTCGCGATCGCGCCACCCTGGCGCGGGAAGTGGAAGGCGGGCTGATCGAGAACGTCTATCGCCTGCATGTGATCAACGTGTCGGAATCCGCGCAGCGTTATGCCGTAACCGTCTCCGGCCTGCAGGGCATCGAGATGAGCGGGGAACGCGTCGTCGAAGTGCCTCCCGCCGCGGCGCGTTCCATCTCGGTCCAGGTGAGGGTGCCGCCGGAGTCGGGTAAGAAGGGGTCGAATCTGATCTACTTCGATATCAAGTCCCTGGCCGACGAGCGCGTCGCCGTACACGAGAAGGCAACCTTCCTCAATCCGTGAAAGAGCCCAGAATGAGCGTTGCGCCAACCCGCCCCTGGTACCGCGAACCCTGGCCCTGGATTCTGGCGGCCGGCCCGTTGATCGTTGTCGTCGCCGCGCTCTATACGGCATGGCTGGCTATCAAGACCAATGATGGCCTGGTTACCGACGACTATTACAAGAAGGGATTGGCGGCCAACCAGACCATCGCGCGCAGCGAACAGGCGGCCAAGCTGGGCCTGACAGCCGGAGTGCGTGTTAGCGGCAGCACGATGAGCATACGGCTACAGGCAGCCGGACCTTCGTTCCTGGCGCCACCCACCCTGGCGGTCACCATTTCGCATCCGACCCGTGCCGGGCTGGACCAGTCGCGCGTACTGGTGCGCAGCGGGGATGCCTATGTCGGAGACGTCCAGTTGCCGGCCGCAGGGCACTGGCTGGTCCTGGTCGAGGATGAGCGCCGTACCTGGCGACTCATGGGAAATGTCGTGCTTCCGGCCAATGGAGAAACGTTGATCGGCACGCCGGCACCACGGGCAGCGGATATTCGTAACTGAGATCGATTTCATTCACAACGCGGAGGGCAACATCATGGAAGCATGGAAACTCTTGTTGGGCAGTGACATCGGCCTGCTGAGCCTGTTCACCATCGGCTTTGTGGTCGTGATGGCGTTCTATCTGGTTGGTTTCGTCAAGAAGCACGCCGAGGAAGACGCGCGCAACGCGGCGAAGCAGTAAGCGACGCAATTCACACGGACGCTAGGAGGCGGGAATGCAGAAGATCTTCTCGGTGTTGTGGCCGTCGTTTCTGGTAGCGGGTTTTGCGGAGGCGATATTCTTCACGGTGGTCGATCCGCAGGAACTCTATCTGTTCGGCGAACCAGTGCATTTCTCGAAGATCGCGACCTACTCGATCGGCTTTTTCGCCTTCTGGCTCGTGTGTGCCGCCTCGAGCCTCGCCACCTGGTTCCTGCAGCTGAGCGCTGCGGAAATCAACAAGGGCGTCGGCAGCACCGACGCCCTGCCACCTGCCCGCGCGCCCTGACCGGAGCCGAAACGGCAAAGGCTACCCCGGCGTCACCCTGACGCCGCCGTTCTGGAATCCCGAGGAACCTGTCGGTCAACGATAGACCAGGACGGGAATCTTCGAGTGCGTAAGCACCTTCTGCGTCTCGGATCCGAGGAGAAGGCCGCTGATTCCACGCCGGCCATGCGATGCCATGAAGATCAGGTCGGCGCCGGCCTGTTCGGCGGCAGCGATGATTGCCTCGTACGGTACATCGCTTACCGAACTGAGCGTGGCGCACGAAACACCGGCCTCCCTCGCCGCGGCCTCGTTGGCGCTGAGAATTTCGCTGGCCTGTTGTTCGGCCATTTCCGCGAACTTCTCGGGCGTGGTCGGATCGATCAACGCACCTTCACCGTAAAACGCCACCGGGTAATCCGGTTTGGCGAAGAAGAACGTAACCTTCGCGCCCGTTTCCCGCGCGAACGTCACCGCGCGCTTGACAGTATCGGTCGAAAGTTGCGAGCCATCGGTCGGCACGAGTATGTGCTTGAACATGGAATCATCCCTCCTTGCCACTATCCTAGCCTACAAAACCGCCCTGCCGTTGATCAAGATCAATGGCGGGATTCACCCGCGGTGCTGCGATGAGGCAAAATTAAACCATATCGCCCGGGCGGCCCAGCCGCCCAGTCCAGGAGAGCAGCAATGGGAACCCTGCGCCAATCCAAGACCCCGGCTACGCCACAGGCGGCGTGGAAGGCAGTAAATCAGGCAGTCGAAGCCAAGCTGGACCCCATCGGCATGGCTACGCCGCTGGTACACGCGCAACTGGCCTGGCTGTCCCATCCCCAGGAAATGTCCGACGCACTGTCCACCATGGCCACCCGGCTTTGGGAGCTTCAGGTTCATTCATGGCACCGGGCTCTGGGCATGGCGAGCAAGGACGTCGTCCAGCCGAATCCCGATGACACGCGCTTTGCCGACCCCATCTGGACCGAGTCGGCCACTTGGGACATCGTCAAGGAGTGGTACCTGATGATGACCCGCCAGGTTCAGGACATGCTTTACGAGACCCCCGGCCTGTCGAGCAAGGACCGCCGGCGCGCAGCGTTCTGGTGGCGGAAGTGGCTCAACGCGGTCGCCCCCACGAACTTCCTGGTCTCAAATCCGACCGCCATGCAGAAGGCAATGGAAACGCGTGGGGAAAGTCTGCTGCGTGGTTTCAACAACTTTGTCACCGACTTCCAGGCGGGTGACGTCCAGATGGCGCGGCCGACGGATTTCGTCGTCGGCCGGGATCTGGCGACGACACCGGGCAAGGTGGTTTTTCGCAATCGTCTGGTCGAGGTGATCCACTACGCGCCAACGTGCGCAAAGGTATTCGAAACACCCGTCGTCATCGTCACGCCCTGGATCAACAAGTTCTACGTGCTTGACCTTACGGCGAAGAAGAGCATGGTCAAGTTTCTCGTCGACCAGGGATTCGATGTCTATATCACCAGTTGGAAGAATCCAACTGCAGAGATGCGGGATGTCAGCTTTGACGACTACCTCATGGAAGGTGTTGGCCAGATCATCGAGACTGCACGTGGCCTGGCCGGCGCGAAAAAGGTTCACTGCGTCGGCTACTGCATCGGTGGTGCAGCGCTGACGACGTGGATGGCCTGGGCCAACGCGCATTTCGCAAAGAAGGACGTTCCGGTCGAGTCGGTTACCCTGCTGACGACGCTGGTCGATTACCACAAGCCCGGTGACATCGAGGTCTTCCTCGACGAGGGCAGCTTCAAGTGGCTCGAAAAGTCGATGGCGGAAAAGGGCTATCTCGACGGCAAGGAGATGGCCTCGGCCTTCCGGCTGCTGCGCTCGAACAGCCTGGTCTGGCACTATGTGGTGCGCGGCTACCTGTTTGGCGAAGCACCCCCTGCATTCGACGTGCTTTTCTGGAACATGGATTCGACACGCATGCCGGCTACGATGCACACTTGGTACTTGCGCAATTTCTACCTCGACAACCTCCTCATCAAGAAGGATGCGCTGGAGGTGGCCGGCGAGAAGATCGACCTTGGCCGCATCGTCCAGCCGATATATGCCGTGTCCGCCGAAGACGACCATATCGCGCCGTGGCGCCAGACGTTCCGCATCAACAACGTGGTGGCGGGACCACGTCGTTACGTGCTTTCCAGTTCCGGTCACATCCTCGGCATCGTGAACCCGGTGGTCAATCCCCCCAAGCGGGAGTATCAAGTGGGCAGCGTGGAACGCCACGATACGCCAGACGAGTGGAAGGACAGGGCCGAGCATCACGCCGGCAGTTGGTGGGAGGACTGGATGGCCTGGCTGAAGCCAAAGTCCGGAGCCTTGGTACCCGCTCCCAGTGTTGCGACCGAGAAGTTTCCGGCACTTGCCGATGCGCCGGGGACGTATGTTCTCGAACCTTGAGGCCGGCAGCGGAGTTGCGCCTCGGTCCATGATGACTCCCGCAAGGCAGGGTCGCCCGTGACGGAGCCGCGTGCGGGTGACGGC
>CAYTFA010000079.1:0-7514 GCA_964436755.1 uncultured Rhodocyclaceae bacterium
TGGCCGTTTCCGGCGCTGGGTTGGGCTTGTAGGTTTCGGCGACCTGGTCGATCTGCGAGAAGTCGATGTCGGCGGTTACCTGGGCGCGCACGTTGCTCGCACCGACCACCGGCGCCAGGATGGCCTCGATGCGCTTGCCGTAGTCGGACTCCACCTCGCGCACGTACTTGAGCTGGCCGGGGTCGAGCCCTGCGTCGCGCAGCGCGTCGCGCTGCTGGGAGAGCAGCTTGCCCTCCTGGTCGATGACGGTCACGTTGAGCGGATTGAGGTGCGGCACGCTGGAGGCGACGAGATTGACGATGCCCGCCACCTGGACGGGCTCGAGCGAGCGTCCCGCGTGCAGGCTGACCAGAACCGAGGCCGAGGTTTTCTGGTCGTCGCGCAGGAAGGCCGTCTGCTTGGGGATCGCCAGATGCACGCGGGCGCCGCGCACGGCGGCCAGCGACTGGACCGAGCGGGCCAGCTCGCCCTCCAGCGCCCGCTGGTAGTTCACCTGCTCGGCAAACTGGCTGACGCCGAGCTTCTGGTTCTCCATGAGTTCGAAGCCCACCAGGCCGCCCTTGGGCAGTCCCTGCGAGGCGAGCTTGAGCCGGGTGTCGTGCACCACGGTCTGGGGCACGAGGATGCTGCGCCCGCCGTCGCTGAAGCGGTAGGGAATGTTCTGCTGGGTCAGCGCAGCCACGATCTGGCCGCCGTCCTTTTCGTCCTGGATGGCGAACAGTAGCGAGTAGGGCGGCTCCTTCGTCCACAGCCAGCCGCCGACGAGGACGGCCACCGCCAGCGCGGCGCCGGCCATGCCGAGCACCTTCTGGCGGGGCGGCAGACGGCCGAACGCCTCGAGGGAGAAGGGGAATCGGGCGGTCGTCGCCGTGTTTTCTGCCATGTGCCCTTTGCGTTCCAACTGCGGTGCGAGCCGTATGCCCGCCCGGGGATTGTGAACCCCCCTAGCAAGCGGGGTTCCAGAAAGAAACGGCAATTTTTGCCGGTATATCCGGCGCGGCTTTCCTTGTCCGCTCCGGACGATTCTGCCATCATCGACGGCCATGAATTCCACGGCAGCCTCGATGTCGAAATCCCGCAACCCTGCGGTTCCCACCGGCGAGGCGGAGCATCTTGCCGAGGCGTTTCGCATTTTCAGCCAGGCATCCGAGGAACTGGCCACTGCCTACAGCGAGCTGCAGGGCCAGGTCGCCCGGCTGACCGAAGAGCTCGCCGCCGCCAACGGCGCCCTGCGCCAGCAGTATCTGGAAAAGGCTGCGCTGACCGAACGGCTTACCCTGCTGCTCGATGCACTGCCGGCGGGCGTGGTGGTGCTCGACGGCGCCGGCCGCGTGGTGCAGGCCAATCCCGCGGCGAAGGGTGCCTTGGGCGATACCGTCGTCGGCGCCGGCTGGGGCGAACTGCAGGGCGCGCGGCTGCAGGAGAGCGAGACTCCGGGCGAGTTCCTCGTCGGCGAGCGCAGGCTGGCGGTGGCCGTGACGCCGCTCGATTCGGCAGGCGGCCGCATCGTCCTCCTCCATGACGTCACCGAGACGCAGTTGCTGAAGACCCGCGCCGAGCGCAACCAGCGCCTGGCGGCCATGGGCGAGATGGCGGCACAGCTCGCCCACCAGTTGCGTACGCCGCTGACCGCAGCGCTGCTTTACGCCGGCAACCTCGAAAACATCGACCTGCCGGCATCGAGCCGGGTGTCCATTGCGCAGAAGACCGTGGCCCGCCTCAAGCACCTTGAGCGACTGATCCAGGACATGCTGCTGTTTGCCCGTGGCGAAGTCCTCGGTCGCGAACGCTTTCCGGTCGCCGACCTGCTGGCCGAGCTGTCGCACACCTTCGAACCCCTGGCCAAGAGCCGCGGCGTGCATTTCTCGGTGGCCGATGCAACGGCAGGCGCTGCCGTCACAGGTCATCGCAAGTCGCTTCTGGGTGCCCTCACCAATCTTCTGGAGAACGCGCTGCAGGCGGTCGAGGCCGGTGGCCGCGTGGACCTGTCGGCCCGCCGCGATGGAGCGCAACTTTTGGTCACCGTGCGCGACGACGGCCGCGGCTTGAGCGGCGAGACCGCGGCGCGCCTTTTCGATCCCTTCTTCACCACGCGCGCCGACGGTACCGGGCTCGGGCTTTCCATCGCACGCGGGGTCGCCCGCGCCCACGGCGGCGGCATCGAGGTCGTTTCCAGTCCCGGTGCCGGCGCCGAATTCACCCTGAGCCTGCCATGTCCGACGCCTTGAACATCCTCGTCGTCGAGGATGACGACGCGCTGCGCGACGCGCTCGCGATCACGCTGGAGACCGCCGGCCATCGCGTCAGCGCGGTCGATGGCGGGCCCGCCGCGCTGAACGCGCTCGGGCGCCAGGCGTTCAGCATGGTGGTTTCCGATTTGCGCATGGATCCGATGGACGGCCTGCAGTTGCTCGCCGAGATCCGGCGCCGCCAGCCGGGCCTGCCGGTGCTGCTGATGACCGCCTTCGGCGATGTGGACAAGGCGGTTGCCGCGATGCGTGGCGGGGCCTGCGACTTCATGCTCAAGCCCTTCGAGCCGCGCACGCTGATCGAGCAGATCTCGCGCTATGCGGTGCCCCCCGCCGCAGAGGGCGTGGTCGCTGCCGATCCGAGGACCCGGGAAACGCTGGTCCTTGCCTCGCGCGTCGCGCGGACCGACGCCACTGTGCTCTTGACCGGCGAATCCGGCGTCGGCAAGGAGGTGTTCGCGCGCTACATCCACGACCAGTCGGCGCGCGCCGGCGGTCCCTTCGTCGCCATCAACTGCGCGGCGATTCCCGACAACCTGCTCGAGGCCACGTTGTTCGGCTACGAGAAGGGGGCGTTCACGGGCGCCCAGGCGGCGCAGGCCGGTAAGTTCGAGCAGGCCAACGGCGGCACGCTGCTGCTCGACGAGATTTCTGAGATGCCGCTGGCGCTGCAGGCCAAGTTGTTGCGCGTGCTGCAGGAGCGCGAAGTGGAACGCGTGGGCGGCAAGAAGCCGGTGGCGCTGGACATTCGCGTGCTGGCCACGAGCAACCGCGACATGGACGCGGAAGTTCGCGCCGGACGCTTCCGCGAAGACCTTTACTACCGGCTCAACGTATTCCCGCTGGAGATCGCCCCCCTGCGCGAACGCCCGGCCGACATCGTTCCCCTTGCCCGGCATTGCCTGGCGCGCCAGGCTGCCGCCGCCGGACGGACGGCAAGATTTGCCGCCGAGGCCGAGGCCAGGCTCGCCGCGCATGCATGGCCGGGCAATGTGCGCGAACTGGAAAACGTCGTGCAGCGGGCGCTCATCATGAGCCCTGGGGAGTTCGTCGAGGCGAACTGCCTGCCGCTGCCAGGTGGATCGTCGGTGCCGCCGCAGGCCGTCGCGGCCCCGGCCGCCATTCCGGCCACGCTGCCGCCGTCAGCACCGACTCTCGCCGAAAGCCCCGTGGCGCAAGGATCTCCCGCCAACATGAAGGATCTCGAGCGCCAGCACATCCTCGATACCCTGGCGCGGGTGGGCGGTTCGCGCAAGAAGGCCGTGGCGATCCTCGGCATCTCGGAACGCACCCTGCGCTACAAGCTTTCGCAGTACCGGGCCGAAGGCTACCTCGTGGATGGCGAGGACGGCTGAACCGGGCAGGGTGCCGGGCACGGCGATTGCTATTCCAAACCCGAGAGAATTCAAGTAAGGTTGCGCCATGGCCATCGACACCCGACAAATCGACCAGATGCTCTCCGAGCTGCGCGCGGCAACGGCGCTGGCCGGTGGCAAGACGTTCGCGAATCCGGCCGCGGCGGACGGGCCTGATTTCTCGCAGGTGCTCAAGGCGACCATCGACCAGGTCAATGCCGCGCAGCAGCAGGCCCAGAAGATGGCCGAGGACTTCTCGACGGGTCAGGGCAACGTCGACCTGCAGGACGTCATGATCAACCTGCAGAAGGCCAACCTGTCCTTCCAGCAGATGGTGCAGGTACGCAACAAGCTGGTGTCGGCCTACCACGACATCATGAACATCCAGGTCTGACGCCGGACACTCCGCGCAGACCCGGCGTGCCGCGCCGGTAGAATCCAGGCTCCCGCGACTTCCTGGCCTGCTCGCCGGCCTGAATTCCCATGTGGTTCCGCAACCTGCATATCTTCCGGCTGGCTTCCGGCTGGACCTACGACACCGAGACCCTGGCGCGCCTGCTGCATCGCGGCCGTTTCAGGGCCTGCGGTGCGGCTGACCGCGCCGCCCGTGGCTGGGTGCCGCCGCGTGGCGAGGACACCGAGCCGGTGTACAGCGTCGAGCGGCAGCAACTCATCGCGCTCGGCATCGAACAGAAACTGCTGCCGCCGGCGGTGGTACGCCAGTACGCGCAGGCGCGGCTGGCCGAGATCGAGGCGGCGCAGGGGCGCAAGCCCGGGCGGCGCCAGGCGCGCGAGGTGTTCGAGCTGGTCGAGGCCGAACTGCTGCCGCGGGCGCTGGTCAAGCGCGGGCTGACCTACGTCTGGATCGACCCGGTCGGTCGCTGGCTGATCGTCGACGCTGCATCGAGCGGCCGCGCTGACGAGGTGATCGAGCAGCTCAAGCTGTCGCTTGGTGAACTTCCGCTGGCCCTGCTCAAGACGCGGCAGGCACCGGGCTCGGCGATGACCCAGTGGCTGGCACAGGGGCGCGGGCCGGACCACTTCACCATCGACCGCGATTGCGAACTGCGTGCAATCGCCGACGAGCGGGCCGCGGTTCGTTACGTGCGGCACAGCCTCGACAGCGCCGAAGTGCGCGCGCACGTGGCCGCCGGCAAGGCCGCAACCCGCCTGGCCCTGACCTGGCGGGATCGGGTGTCCTTCGTGCTCACCGACCAGTTGCAGGTCAAGCGCGTGGCCTTCCTCGACGTGCTGAAGGAAGATGCGGAGCGCCAGGCCGAGGGCGACGACCAGTTCGCCGCGGACTTTGCCCTCATGTCGGGCGAACTGTCGCGCCTGCTCGCCGACCTGGTTGCCGCGCTGGGCGGGGAAGGGGACTGATGCGCGCGCCGGCGCTGCTGCTCGCCCTGTTCCTGGCCGGCAATGCGCTGGCTGACGGCGTCGATGTCGGCAAGCCGTCCAGCGTGCGCAACCTGGTGCCGGCCGGCGTCCTCGAGCGCCAGGCCCAGCAGGAATACGACCAGCTCAAGCGCCAGGCAGCGGCAAAGCGCGCGCTCGGTCCCGACGACCACCCGCAGGTGCGGCGCCTGCGCGCCATCGCCGCACGCATGATTCCCTTCGTTGATCGCTTCAATCCGCGCGCGCGCCAGTGGCAGTGGGAGGTCAACCTGATCGGCTCGCGCCAGATCAATGCCTTTTGCATGCCGGGCGGAAAGATCGCGGTCTATACGGGCATCCTCGACACCCTGAAGCTGACCGACGACGAGGTGGCGATCGTCATGGGCCACGAGATCGCCCACGCCCTGCGCGAGCACGCGCGCGAGCGCGCGGCGAAGAGCCAGCTCACGCAGCTGGGTGCCAACGTGCTCGGCGAACTTGTTGGTGGCGGGCGCTACGCGGGAGCCTTCCAGCTGGGCGGCAGTCTGCTATCGCTGAAGTTCTCGCGCGACGATGAGGCGGAAGCTGACCTGGTCGGCCTCGACCTCGCCGCGCGCGCGGGCTTCGATCCGCGCGCCGGCGTCAGCCTGTGGCAGAAGATGACGGCGGCCAATGCGCGTGCGCCGCTCGAATTCCTGTCCACGCACCCGGCCGGCGAGCACCGCATACGCGAAATCGAGAAGCACCTGCCGGAAGTCGTGCCGCTCTACGAACGGGCGCGGCGGGCGGAGTCGGCGGCGCGGTGACGCGCCTCAGCCCATGCCCGACTCGCGGGCCTTGCGCTCGCGTTCGACCTTGATGATGTAGCGCTGGATCAGCGTCAGCATCGGCCCCGGCAGCTTGACGAATTCGCATCCGGCCCGCTGCGCCTTGGTGCCGGTGCGCGATACGGTTTCGAACACGCTGCGCACCACCAGCGGGCTGTTGACCACGCCGACTTCGGGCAGTTCGATGCGGCAGTCCAGCTGCATGCCGCGCTCGATCCCCAGATCGAGCGGCAGCGAGACGATGCCGACGCCGCCGCCGCTGATGTCGCCGATGTGCGCATCGATGGTGCGCTTGTCGCCACCGGCCAGGGTGACGGTGACGGCGCACTTGAGCGGCCGCGCGATCGGCGTCGACATGCGGTAGTACTCGCGCCGCTGCAGGCGCAGCACGCTTTCCGGCAACGCGGCGAAAAACGCCGGGCCGCCCTGGAAATCGGTGCCCTTGATGCCACGCAGGATGAACTGGACCTTGACCTTTTCCAGTTGCGTCACGCAGAACAGCTTCTGCGCGGCGAGCGCCTTTTCGTTCATTTCCCGGCTGGCGCCGACGTCCAGGTAGATGCCATTGTCGTTGTAGCCGACCAGGCTGGTCAGCACCATGTCGCGCCCTTCATTGAAGAACATGGTGATCTGCGACAGGTGCTCGACGAGGCCGCGGAACACCGCGAACATCTCGCTCTTCGCCTTCAGCAGGTACTGGCTGAATTCGTCGGTCGAAATCAGCTCGGCTGCGGCCGTCGGGTCCGTCGCTGCATTCGCGGCTGCCGTGCGGGGCGGGATTTCGGTGTCGGTGCCGCTCATCGTTCGGGGGGTGGGAAGGATTTCAGGACCGAAATTGCAATTTTAGCCGAGAAACCCGCATGCCGGTCCGCCAGAAGGCTGCCGATTCCCCGTCAACGCGGCGCGGGCCGGGTTTCCGCGCCGCCTTCCGGCATCGCGCCGTGGCGCTCGACACGATAGATCCACGCCAGGAGTTCAGCCACGGCGACGTACAACTGGGGAGGAATCTGGTCGTCGAGGTCTACCTGGGACAGCAGGGCGACCAGTTCGGGCGATTCATGGACGTAGATGCCGTGTTCCCTGGCGCGAGAGATGATTTCCTCGGCAATGAGCCCGCGCCCCTTGGCCACCACCACCGGTGCCGCCGCGCCGGGCGCATACTTGAGCGCCACGGCAAGCGAGCGATTGCCGTCAGTTTGTTTCGCCGTGCTCATGCCGTACCTGGAAGCCGATTAGCGGGACGCCGGCCGCATCCATCGCGTCTTTGAGTGCCGGTGCGGCGTCGAGGAGGTCGGCCGCGGTTGCCCCGACCGGGGTGGTCAGGGCAATGCGGGCGCCTTGCGGGGTGACGTGGATTCGGGCCTCAATGGCGCCCAGCCGCGGCGTCACCATGTTGACCGAACTGGTCCAGCCGGCCTCCGCGTCGCCTTGCCCGCTACCCGAGCCGCCACGGTCGGGTTCGATCTGCCAGTCCATGGCCTGGCCCGGCCAGACCTCGCCGTGCCAGGCGAGGCGCTGCGTGGCGGCGGCGTCGAGCTGCTGCTGCACCAGGGGCCGCAGGTCCTCGGGGATGGTCACGGAAGGGGGGGCGGGCGGCTGCGCACTTTGCTCGGGACGACGGGATTCGTCGGCGCCAAGCAGGGTCTGCAGTGTGGCGAGGGCTCCCGGAGATTCGAGGCGCCCGTCGCGCGCCGGCGTCCGGGTCG
>CAYTFA010000080.1:0-7510 GCA_964436755.1 uncultured Rhodocyclaceae bacterium
TCGCCTGGGGCCTGATCGACTTCGAGCACATCTCGCACATCTGGCATACCAGCAAGGCCGAGTCGCTGATCCTCGGCGCCACCCTGGTCGGCACGCTCTTCAACCTCGAGGCCGGCATCTTCGTCGGCGTCTTCCTTTCCCTGGTCTTCTACCTCTATCGCTCGTCCAAACCGGAAATCGTGCCCCTGGTGCCGGCTCCCGAAGAGGGTGCCTACCACTTCGTGCGCGCCAAGGGGCGCACCGAATGCCCGCAACTGCGCATCGTGCGCATCAACGGCTCGGTGTATTTCGGCGCCGCCAACTACGTGCAACTGGCGCTGCAACAGATCGACGAGGACAACCCGCTGCAGAAGTCGGTCCTCATCGCCGCAGCGAGCCTGACGTCCATCGACATCGCCGGCGCGGAAATCCTTGCCCAGGAGGCGCGAAGGCGCAGGAAGCTCGGCGGCGGCCTGTACTTCTATCGCCTGAACCGGAATGCCTACGACTTCCTGCGCGAGGGCGGCTACACGCATGAAATCGGCGAGGGCGCCTTCTTCCCCGTCATGACGGACGTCACCTCGGCGCTCTACTGGACGCTGGACCCGGAAGTCTGCCGCCAGTGCAAGGCGCGCATCTTCGCCGCCTGCAACAGCGGCCGCCTGCCCGACGGCGACCGGCGGGTGCGCCTGCTGCTCGCCGCCGACGAAAGCGGGATGGCGCAGGACACCTCGGCAACCGCCATCGCCCTGGCCCGCCAGCTCGGGGTCTCCCTCGACGTCGCCGTGATGCGCCGCCAGGACGAAAGCGACGACGCCTTCGGCGACCGCACCATGGCAGTCCAGCGCACCGCGATTGCCGCCGATGTACCCACCGAGTTCCACCGCCGCGAGGGGCGCGATCTCGCCGCGGTCGTGCATGAGGTCGCGCTGGCGACCACAGCCCAACTGCTGATCGTCGGACGCCGCATGTCCGCCCAGACGGGCGGCACCATCGGCCCGGTCGCGCAGCGCACGATCGCCGAGTCGCCCTGCAGCGTGCTCATCGTGCCGCCGCAAGGCAGGCTCTGGTCGAATCGCATCCTCGTCGCCTTCGACGGCAGCGCCGCGGCACGCAGCGCCTTCGACTTCGCCGTGCAACTGGCGAAGCCGGGAAACATCCCCATCACACTGTTCTCGGTCACCGATCGCCAGGGACGCCTGCCTGCCCAGATCACCGACGAGGCCGCCCTGGCGCTGGCCTCGGCGCGCGTGGAAGGCGTCACGGCGGAACAGATGACGCGCAGCGGCCACATTGCCGAGTCCATCCTTGCCGCAGCCGCCGAGACGAATGCCGATCTGATCGTCATGTACCGCCACACCCGCGGCCGCCTCGGCCGCACCCTGGTCGGCAGCGTCAGCGAGGCAGTCCTCCAGCGCGCCAGCGTGCCCGTGCTGATCAGCGGCGGCGCATCGCGGCTCGACGGCGGCCAAACCGGCTAGGTTTGCTTCTGCAATAATCCGCTGTCTGCGAACCTCCGGACTGCCCGGCCATGGGATACCGCCTTTCCAAGATCTACACGCGCACCGGCGATGCCGGCACCACCGGCCTCGGCGACGGCTCGCGCGTCGGCAAGGATGCCCCGCGCATCGCCGCGCTGGGTGACGTCGACGAGCTGAACGCGGCCATCGGCGTGCTGCTTTGCGAGGCGCTGCCGGCGGACGTGCAGGAACTGCTCACCGGCGTGCAGCACGACCTGTTCGACCTCGGCGGCGAACTTTCGGTGCCCGGCGGCAGCTTCCTCAAGGACAGCCAGCCGGGCCGGCTCGAAGCGGCCATCGACCGCTACAACGGCGAGCTCGAGCCACTCAAGGAATTCATCCTGCCCGGCGGCACGCGCGCCGCGGCGCTGACCCACCACGCACGCACCATCTGTCGCCGCGCCGAGCGCGCCGTGGTCGCGGTAGCGCACAACGAATCCGTGTCCGATGCCGCGCGCCAGTACCTGAACCGGCTTTCCGACCTGCTCTTCGTCCTCGCCCGCTGGCTCAACAAGGTCGCCGGCAGCGGCGACGTACTCTGGCAGAAGGGCCGCAACGCCTGAGGCTATAGCCCTTGCGGCAGAGCGGACTTCGGCGGCGCCAAAGCTGATCCGCATCAATGCCGCGGCACGCGCGCCGGGGCAAAGTACGGCTCCCCCACCCAGGAGCCGAACATGCACATCCACCTCTCCCCCGATTCGATCTATCCCTTCGATGCCCGCGGCATCGCCAAGCGCTTCCGCCACGCCGCCATCTTCGGCGCGCTCGACGCGCTGCGCACCGGCGAGACCATGCGCTTCGTGAACGACCACGATCCCCTGCCCCTGCTGCAGCAGCTGGAGCAGCGCTACGGCGCCGGCGTCGAAATCGCCTATCGCGCCCGCGAGCCGGGCAACATCGTCATCGACTTCGTGCGGCGGGGCTGAGGCAATGCGCGCGCCGGATTTCTTCGCCGAAGTTCCGGCGCTGACCCTGCACGACCCGCTCGCCGAGCTGCTCGGCGCCGCCGAGGGCGGCATCGTCGAGTACCGCTACATCGACGCGGTGCGGTTGGCCGGCCACTCCTGCCCGACCGTCGCCGCGGCCTGGAACATGACGCGACGCGCGCTGGTTGCGCTCCATCCGGACAGCCTGCCGCAACGCGGCGGCATCCGCGCCGAATTCCGCGACGAGCGGCGCGCCAGCGTCACCGGCGTCATCGCCGCCGTGGTGACCCTGCTCACCGGCGCCACCCAGGACGATGGCTTCAAGGGCCTCGGCGGCCGCTTCGACCGGCGCAATCTGCTGGGCTTCTCCGTCGACATCGACGGCGACATCCGCTTCACCCGCGTCGACTCCGGCGCCGCGGTCGACGTCGCGGCACGCCTGCAGGCCGTACCCTTCGCGCCGGGCACGCCGGCGCTGCTGGAGAAATGCCTGGCAGGGACGGCGAGCACCGCCGAGGCCGGCGACTTCCGCGCCGCATGGCAGGGGCGCGTGCGCGCCCTGCTGCTCGCGCACGGCGACGATCCGGAGGTGTTCCCGCTGCGGCCGGTGGCGGCCTGAACCGCCCTAGCGGATGCGCGTTCGGCGCGCCTCGACGCAGTCCATCAACTGCTGGCTGACGCTGCGCAGACGCTGGTTGAGCAGCATCAGCAGTTCCATGAGCAGCTTGACGCCGACCTTGGGCTCCTCGGCGATGATGCGCGAAAGGCTCTCGCGGTCGAGCACGGCGAACTCGACGGCATCGAGCGCGACGCAACTGGCAAAGCGCGGTTCGCCGTCGATCAGCGACATTTCGCCCAGGGTCTTGCCCGGCCCCGCGTGGCCCATGATCTGCGGCAGCCCGCGCACGTCCTTCTTGACGATCTCGAGGCGGCCGTCGAGCACGAGCAGCATGAAGTCGCCCTCGTCGCCCTCGCGAATCACCTCGGTGCCGGCCTGCGCGCGGTAGCAGCGCATGTAGCGCGCCAGGTCGCCGAGTTCCTCGGGCTCGAAGTCCTCGAACAGCTGGATGACCTCGATGATCTCGCGGATGCGGCCGACGAAGGGCACCGCATCGCCCAGCGGCTCGAGATTCGCGATCTGCCCGATCGTCGTCATGGTCTTGGCATTATAGGGCCGCCGAGCAGGACCACCACGGTCACCAGCCAGCCCGCCGTGGCGATGAGCAGGTGCGGGTCGCGCAGCAGCTCCAGCGCCGGGTCGCCGCCGCCGCCGCGCTGGTGCAGGCGCCACAGGTAGCGCAGCATGCCGTAGAGGACGAAGGGCAGCGTCGCGATCAGGCCGCGCGTGCCATGCACGGCGACGGTCTCCGCGCTGACGGTGTACAGCGCATACGAAATCACCGTGCCGGCGGCGGCGATGGCGATGAACTGGTCCAGCATCGCCGCGCTGTAGTGCTCCAGCACGCGGCGATGGCCGGCGCTGTCGGCCAGCAGCGCGTTCAGCTCGGCGCGCCGCTTGGCGAAGCCGAGGAACAGCGTCAGCATCAGGCCGCACAGCAGCAGCCAGTGCGAGGGCGCGATGCCCAGTCCCAGGGTGCCGGCGAGGATGCGCAGCATGAAGCCGGCCGCGATGATGAACACGTCGAGGATGACGACGTGCTTGAGGCCGAGGCTGTAGGCGACGTTGAGCGCCACGTAGGCGGCGAAGGTCCACGGCGCGGCGCCGGCCCATCCCCAGGCCACCAGGCTGCCGCCGCCCAGGCAGGCCAGCCCGAGCGCCATCGCCGCGCCCGGATCGAGGGTGCCGGCCGCCAGCGGGCGGTCCTTCTTCTTCGGGTGGCGGCGGTCCTGCTCGCGGTCGATGAGGTCGTTCATCACATACACCGCGGAGGAAAGCAGGCAGAAAGCGGCAAATGCAGCGAGCGCCTGGCCCACCTTGACCGGGTCGTGCCAGGCATGGCCGAACAGCAGGCCGACGAAGACGAAGCCGTTCTTCAGCCACTGGTGCGGGCGCATGAGCCTGAACAGGGCGGTCAACGTCGGCATGGCTCTCCCGGGAAGTAGCGGTCGCACAGGTAGCACGCGGTCTGCGGCAACCAGGGCGGCAACGCATAGTACTTCGTCCGCACCCCGGCCAGCACGCCATCGCGGTAGGCCGCGTAGTCGAAGCCTTCGCCGCGCACGCGCCAGAAGCGCGCGCCGCGCACCTCGAAGCTGTCCACCGCGACCGTGCGGAAATAGCGCCGGTAGTCCCCGGCATTCGGCGCCGACTTGCGCAGGATGAGGATGTTGCGGCCGTCGAGCGCGCGGAAGTCGGTGACGAGGTCGTCGTGGCGGGCATGGCTCGAGGCCTCGCCGAAGACGATGACGTAGCGGCGCAGGTTGTAGCCCAGGGTCACGGCATTCGAATAGCCGTCCATGGCGAGCACCCACTCCGGCCCGTAGGCCTGCAGCTCGCGGGCCAGCGCCTTGTGCTCGAACGTCAGCACGATGCCGTCGTAAAGCCGCGTCTTCTGCCAGGTCTCGAGCGGCAGGCGCGAGGCGACGAGGATGCCCGCGACGTGCAGCGTGGCGAAGCCGGCGAAGAAGAGGCCGAGGCGGCGCAGGCTCGCGGGCGGCAGGCGCAATGCGAGCCAGACCAGGGCAAAGGGCACGAAGGACAGCAGCCAGTGCAGGCCGACCTGCTTGACCAAAGAGAGCGCGGCGAAGAGGAGGAAGGGCACCCAGGCGAGGACGCCGAGCGCCGGCAGGTGCAGCGCCTCCGCCGCCGCGCGCCGGCGCCATGCCAGCCACAGCACCGGCGGACCCAGCACGTAGGCCAGCGTCAGCGCGTAGAGCAGCGGCGTCTTCAGCGACCAGCCCGCATCCTCGTGGCGGTTGACGAAGTTGAACATGTAGTTCGGCCAGCAGTGGCCCGCGTTCCACCACGCCATCAGCGCCAGCGCGGGCAGCGTGCAGGCGTAGGCGATGGCCAGCCCGCGCCAGGCGCCGGCACTGCGCCGGCGCAGCACGTCGACCAGGTAGGCGAAGCCGAGGATGGCGGCGAAGTACTTCGAGAGGACGGCGCCGGCCAGCAGCAGACCGGCGGCGAGGTACCAGCGCCAGGCGCCGCCGTGCGCGTCGCCGTCGGCCTCCTCGCGCGCGGCGCGGATCCAGGCCAGCCCGGAGAGCACGCTGAAATAGACGAGGGGTGTGTCGGTGGTGACGAACACGTTCCAGACATTCACCGGCGCCAGCAGTACCAGCAGCGCCGTCCACAGCCGGCGTTCCTCGCCCGCTGCGGGGGCCAGGCGCGGCAGCGCCCAGTACACCGCCAGCGAGAGCAGCGCCGGCTGCACGATCACCGGCAGGCGCAGCCAGGCCTCGGACTGCCCGGCCAACGAGAGCGCCGCCAGCCACCAGCCGATCATCGGCGGGTGGTCGTAGAAGCCCCAGTCCGGTTTCCAGCCCCACCACACGAAGTAGGCCTCATCCCCGGTCATCGGGAAGGCCGCCGCCAGCCAGGCGCGGAAGGCCAGGGTGAGGACCAGCAACGCGGCGTACGTGCGGCCCGTCACCAGGGACCCTTCCCCCCTGCCCCCTTCCACGGGAAGGGGGTGACGCAGGTTCGCCGCTGCGCGGCTCCGGGTTGCAGCCGGCGCCCCTGGGGACGGCCCTGCGGGGCGCTCACGATGGCAACTTACCTTTCGGCGAGGGCAACGCGCCGGGCGCGCACGGCCTCGGCCAGGATGTCGAGCGTCGCCACCGTATCCTCCCAGCCCAGGCAGGCATCGGTGATGGAAACCCCGTACTCGAGCGCCTTGCCGGGGGCGAGGTCCTGGCGGCCTTCGCGCAGGTGCGACTCGACCATGACGCCGAAGATGCGGTCGTCGCCGGCGGCCAGCTGCGCGCCGAGGTCGCGCGCCACGTCGATCTGCCGCTTGTACTGCTTGCTGCTGTTGGCGTGCGAGAAGTCGATCATCACCCGCGCCGCGAGGCCGGACTTGCCGAGCTCCGCACAGGCGGCGTCGACCGCGGCGGCATCGTAGTTCGGCGTCTTGCCGCCGCGCAGGATGACGTGGCAGTCCTCGTTGCCGTTGGTGGAGACGATGGCGGAGTGGCCCGCCTTGGTCACCGAAAGGAAGTGGTGGGGCACGGCCGCCGCCTTGATCGCATCGACGGCGATGCGGATGTTGCCGTCCGTGCCGTTCTTGAAGCCGACCGGGCAGGACAGGCCCGAGGCCAGCTCGCGATGCACCTGCGACTCGGTGGTGCGGGCGCCGATCGCGCCCCAGGCGATGAGGTCGGCCGTGTACTGCGGCGTGATGGTGTCGAGGAACTCCGTGGCGCAGGGCAGGCCGAGTTCATTGACCTCCCACAGTAGCTTGCGCGCCAGGCGCAGGCCTTCGTTGATGCGGAAGCTGCCGTCCAGGCGCGGATCGTTGATCAGCCCCTTCCAGCCCACCGTGGTGCGCGGCTTCTCGAAATACACGCGCATCAGGATCAGCAGGTCGGCGGACAGCCGCTGTGCCTCGCCGCGCAGCCGCCGCGCGTACTCCATCGCGGCGTCGCAGTCGTGGATCGAGCAGGGGCCGACGACGACGGCCAGGCGCCCGTCGGCGCCGTGCAGGACGCGATGCAGCGCCTGGCGCGCCTCCCAGGTGGTCTCGGCGGCGGCATCGGTGGTGGGGAACTCGCGCAGGATGTGCGCCGGCGGCGAGAGTTCCTTGATCTCGCGGATGCGGACGTCGTCGGTGATGTGCTTCATTGCGGCGGACCGGGGCAAAAACGGGCATTTTAGCGGTCCGCGGCGCCGTTCCGGGGCCGGCCTGCGGGCTTGCGGATTCCCGCAGTTCCCAAGCCGCCGCCGGCAGGGTAAAGTTTCCCCGGCACGAGGAAGACGACAAGGAGGAGTCATGTTCCAGGTTCGCATCCACGGCCGCGGCGGCCAGGGCGTGGTGACGGCGGCGGAAATGCTGTCGATCGCCGCCTTCGAGGAAGGGCGCCATGCGCAGGCCTTCCCCAGCTTCGGTTCCGAACGCACCGGCGCGCCGGTGGTGGCCTTCTGCCGCATCGCCGACAAGGAGATCCGCCTGCGCGAGCCGA
>CAYTFA010000081.1:0-7509 GCA_964436755.1 uncultured Rhodocyclaceae bacterium
CTTGCCGGTGGCGCCCTTGCGCAGCACGCCATGGCAGCCGGCGCAGCGCTGGAAGTAGATCTCCTTGGCCCGTTCGAATTCCGCCTTGGTCATGGGCGGCGCCTTGGGATTGATGTTCTGGTGCATCTCGACCTTGCCCAGCGGCGAATCGCCGGCCTGGTACTTCATTTCGGTCTCGGTCACGCCCGGCTTGGCCCTGTCCTGCGCGAACGCTGCGCCGGCCGCGAGCGGCAGCGCCAGGCCCAGCACAAGCCGGCGCCCTATCATTGCGGTATCCACTGAATTCCCCTCCGATTCATTGATGTTTAAATGAAAAAAGCATATTGACGCGGCGCAGGATCGCCGGTCGGGGAGTGCAAGGTCCATGACCCAAATCAAATCCCGGGTAGCGGTCGACTCGAATCGGCGCCGGGGGCCGTGCAAGTGCGGTCAAACCGCATGCGGCGGTGCCGCATGGCGCTGGCGATCAGGACTCGGGCGCGCTGTCCGCGAAGCGCGAGGCGATCGCGTCGAATTCGTCGGTGAGTTCGAGGAAGATGTCCGTCACTTCCGGATCGAAGTGGCTGCCGCGCCCGTCGCGGATCATATCTACGGCAGTCGCATGGGGCAGCGCCGGCTTGTAGACGCGCCTGCTGATCAGCGCGTCGTAAACGTCGGCGAGGGCCATCAGGCGCGCTGCGAGCGGTATGTCGTCGCCGCCGATGCCACGCGGGTAGCCGCTCCCGTCCCAGCGTTCGTGATGGCCGAAGGCGATCTCCGAAGCGACGCGCAGGAAGGAATCCTCGGTATGCACGCGTGTCTCCGCCGAGCGGATGGCGTCGCGCCCGAGTATTGCATGGCGCTTCATCACCTCGAACTCCTCGGGGGTGAGGCGACCGGGCTTCATGAGAATGTGGTCGGGGATACCCACCTTGCCGATGTCGTGCAACGGTGCCGACTTCCAGATCAGCTCCCACTCGGCGGCGTTCATGCGGCCATGCCATTGCGGCCGGGCCGCCAGGCGGCGCGCCATGGCCTCGACGTAGGCGCTGGTACGGTAGATGTGGTTGCCGGTCTCGTTGTCGCGTGTTTCCGCAATGGAGCCGAGGGCGACGATGGTCAGGTCCTGGTTTCGCTGCAGCTCCAGGGTGCGTGCCTCGAGGTCGCGCGTGCGTCGCTGCACGAGCATCTCCAGATGGGCGTTCTGGTCCTGCAGCAGGTCGCGCGCTTCGCGCAGCCTGAGGTGCGTCTGCACCCGGGCAAGCAGGATGGGTGGTGCGACAGGCTTGGTGATGTAGTCGACCGCCCCAAGCTCGAGCCCGGTCGTGACGTCCTCGACGTTGGTGTGGCTGGAGAGAAACATCACGGGGATCGGCTGCGTGCGAACATCCTTCTTGAGTGCGGCGCAAACGGAATATCCGGTCATGTCGGGCAGGCCGATGTCGAGCAGGATCAGGTCGGGCTGCGGTTCACGCAGCGCAAGCTCGATACCCCTGGCCCCGTCCGTCGCAATGCGCGTAGCGTATGCGGGACGCAGGCACTCGTTCAAGGCGTCGAGTACCGCGGCATCGTCATCGACGAGAAGTATGGTTCTGCCCATGGGCCGCTCAGTATAAGCCCGTTGGAATATCCGGCTTGCCAGTGAGTGCGGCCAGGGCCGCCTCGAAATCGAAGCGGCGGGCGCTGGCAAGTGCGCTGCGCAGGGCGGGCCCCCATGCGGCGTCCACGCCCCGGGCGATGCAGCTTTCCAGAGCTGCGGCACTTTCCCCGTCGGCCGCACGCAGCATGGCGATGATATTGGCGACTGCGGCGGGAGGCGTCCCCTCGGGTACGCCGGTCCCCGCGTCCTGCGCATCGTGACTGCCGTGTCCCGTGAAAGCTTCGCGAATGACGGTGCAAAGCGAGTCGACCCGTGTCTGCATGTCATCAAGCAGGGCGTCGGGTGTCCCGCCCCGGCGCAGCGCTTCCTCCAGCGCGGCCGCCGCGGGTTGCAGACCGGTCATCCCCAGCATTCCGGCGCGGCCCTTGATCTGGTGCGCAAGCTGTCGAGCCCCCTCCGCATCGCCGGCGGCAAGTTGTTCGCGAATCTGTCCGGCATATCCCGGAGCCTGGGCCAGGAACTCGCCCAGCCAATGACGGTAGCGCTCCTCGTTGCCGGAGAACCGGCTCAGACCGGCCTGGGTATCGATGCCTGCCAGTGCCAGGGTCGCCGGTGGCGGTGTCAATACGGCCGCCGCCGCGCTGCCGTAGCGGTGCTTTTTGTCGGGAATCCATTTGGCCAGGAGGTGGAAGAAGTCATCGGTCTCGAACGGTTTGCCGATGTGATCGTTCATTCCGGCCGCGGCGCAGGCCTCGCGCTCGTGCTCCATGACGTGCGCGGTCATGGCGACAATGGGCAATTCGTCATAGCCCGGCTTGCGCCGGAGTTCGCGCGTCGCGGCCAGGCCGTCAACGACCGGCATCTGAATGTCCATTAATACCAGGTCGAATGCGTCGGGCCCCGCTGCGCCCAGCAGGTCGAGTACGTCCTTGCCGGTCGTGGCGTGCTCCGCCCGGATGCCTACCTCGCCGAGCAGCACCTCGACGATCTCGCGGTTGATGGGCTGGTCGTCGGCGACGAGCACCCGCGCGCCGACGTAGCGCGTGGGCAGGGCCACCCCCTTGGCCGACATCCGCTCGCGCGGCAGGGTTGCGGCATCGCCGAGCACCAGCCAGATGCGGACGTGCACGGTGGTGCCGACTCCCACGTGGCTCTCGATGCGTATGTCCCCGTCCATGAGTTCGGCGAGTCGCTTGCAAAGCGCCAGCCCGAGGCCGGTACCGCCGAAGCGGCGGTTCATGGAGGCATCGGCCTGGGCGAACGGCTGGAACAATCGCTCGAGGCCGTCGGGTGAAATGCCGATGCCGGTGTCCTCGACGTCGATGCAGAAGCGGATGCGCTTGCCTTCGCTGGCGTCCGCATGGATGCGCAGTTCCACACGGCCGGCGCCTGTAAACTTGATGGCATTGGACAGGAGGTTCAGCAGTATCTGCTCGATGCGGAGGGGATCGCCTACCAGCACGTCGGGCACGGCGGCGTCGATCTCTTCGGTCAGGCGCAGGCCTTTCTCCTCGGCGCGATGTGCCATCACCGAGCGGCTGCGCTGGACCAGGCTGCGCAAGCTGAAGGTGATCGACTCGAGGTCCATGCGGCCCGCCGATATTTTCGAGAGGTCAAGCAGGTCGTTGATGATTCCGGACAGCGTTTTGCCGGCGTTGGCGACCTTTTCGAGGTAGTCGCGCTGCCGCGGATCGGTACCGATGCGGCGCGCGAGATCGGAAAGCCCGATGACCGCATTGAGCGGGGTACGCAGCTCATGCGATACGTGCGCGAGGAAGGCGTCCTTGGCCTGGTCGGCCACCTTGGCTGCATCGAGGGCGGCGCTGAGGTCGGCGGTACGCCGGGAGACCAGGTCCTCGAGGTGCGCCCGGTGCTGTTCCAGTTCGCTTTCGATGCGCTTGCGCTCGGTGATGTCCTCCTTTACGGCGAGAAAATGCGTGGCCCGGCCGGATCCGTCGAGGATCGGCGACATCGACGCCTCCTCCCAGAACATCTCGCCGTTCTTGCGCCGATTGCGCAGCACTCCGCGCCATTCGCCGCCGGCGAGCAGGGTCTGCCACATCGCCCGGTAGACCTCGACCGGGGTTTCTCCCGACTGCAGGATGCGCGGGTTGCGGCCGATGGCTTCGTCGGCGGTGAAGCCCGTCGCCTTGGTGAACCTCGGGTTGACGTATTCGATGAGGCCTTCCCTGTTGGTGATGACGATGGACACCGGACTCTGCTCGACCGCCTGGAGCAGTTTGTGCGCCTCCTGCTCGGCGCGGTAGCGCTCGCTGATGTCGGCATAGACCCAGATGCTGCCTTCCTGCGGGTGCTGCGGATCGAGGGCGCAGCCGTTGAGCGCTCCGCGAAAAAGGGTGCCGTCGCGACGGCGAAGCATCAGCTCGGTGCTGTAGTTCTCGCCTGCGGCCACCGCGCGATAGGCATCGATGCCGACCGCGACGAAGGTTTCATGGCTGTCGTAGAAAGTCTCCGACGAGCGGCCAATGAGCTCGCCGGGGCCGAAGCCGAAAATCTCCTCCAGGCGCCGGTTGCAGGAGATGACCCTCCGGTGCTTCAGATACACGATGCCTACCACGGCGTTGGCGAGGATGGTCTCGTGCTCGAGCAGCAGGCGACGCGTCTCTTCCTCCTTCTCGCGCAGTTGCCGCATCGCTTCGTCGCGCTCGAGGCAGATCGCCGCCAGGCTGGAGGCCATTTCGATGAGGCGGATCTCGTCGCTGGCGGGCGCCTGCGGCCGCGCGTAGTAGACCGCCAGCGTGCCCAGGACGCCGCCGCTCGAGGAAAGCACGGGCTGCGACCAGCAGGCGCGCAGCCCGTGGCGCAGCGCTTCGTCCCGCCAGGCCTGCCAGAAGGGATGGGTGGCGATGTCCTCGACCACGGCGCGCTTGCCGGTATGCGCCGCCGTGCCGCAGGAGCCGGCATCGGCACCGATCGACGCGCCTTCGATGGTTTCCAGCCATGCGGCGGGCAGGCGCGTGGGGCAGGCGTTGTGCAGCGTGCGGCTCTCGGCGTTCAGCCGCTGGATGCTGCAGGTGCTTTCCGGCAGTTCGGCTTCCGCCATCGCGACGATCATGCCGAGCACCTCGGGCAGCGGCAGCGAACCGCTGGCTATGGCCTCGAGGATGCGGCTGCGCTGCTGCTCCCGGCGCTCGGCCTGCTTGCGTGCGGTGACGTCCTCGCTGACTGCGATGTAGTGTGTGGCGCGGCCGCGTTCGTCCAGGACGGGCGATACCGTCATGTCCTCCCAGTAGCGATCGCCGGCCTTGCGGCGGCCGCTGACTTCGCCGCGCCAGGTGCGGCCGTCGGCCAGCGTGCGGCTCATGTCGGCAAACACCTCGCCCGGTGTCTCGCCGACGCGGACCAGGGCCTGCGTGTGGCCGATCGCGTCTGCGGCGCTGTAGCCGCTGATTCGCGAAAAACTGGCGTTGACGTAAACGATGACGCCGTGGTCATCGGTGATTGCGATCGACACGGGGCTTTGTTCGATGGCCTGCAGCAGCCGCTGGCGGTGGGCGTCCGCTTCCTTCTGCCTCTGGATGTTGCGCGCCGTGCCGCGGTAGCCGAGGAATTGGCCGTCCTCGGCGAACCAGGGTTGCCCGCTGACGGAGATCCACTGCAGTTCATTGCCGCGTCCGATGATCTGGTACTCGAAATCGCGGAAGGGTCGGCGTGCGTCGATGTCGGCCTGGTAGCGCCGCCACTTTTCGGTGTCGACGCGCTCGACCTCGGGCAGGAAATCCGTTCGGCGGCGACCGAGTACCAAAGCATGGTCGACGGGGCTGCGCGATCCGGTGCCCTCCTGGAACCAGACGAAGCGGTCGTCGGCGTCGGTTTGCCAGAACCAGTCGGAAAGCGATTCCGAGAAGGCCTTGAACCGCTCTTCGCTCGCCTTCACTTCGCGTGCGGTGCGATCCTGCGCGTCGACTTCGTCAGCAAGTCGGCGGGCAACGGGTTCAAAGACGCGGTAACGCGCGACCACGACGAGTGCGGCGATCAGCAGCGTAAAGAACTGCAGGAGGCGCAGCAGGGTCGTGTCGATACGTTCGGCTTCGTACTGGAACAGCGCGGTAGCCTGCTGGAGGTCCTGGAGCAGGCCGCGATCCACGGTGGCGACGATGGCCTCCAGCGTCGGCGCGGCCCCCGTCGGCCGGGCCGATTGCAGGGCGATCTGGGTGCGCACTGCCGCCACGAAGGCACGCGACTTGGCATCGACGCCGCCGTTCCCATAGTAGAGGTCGTGGATTGCCGATTGCGCGGAGCGGCCGGCGGCGATTGTTGCCAGGCGGGCATGAGCCTGCTCGAATTCCGCAGTCGCGGCCGCTGCCAACTCAACGTGGGCTTGCCGGGTCGCCGCGTTGGCCTTGTCCTGGGCGAGGGCGAGATTGAGCGGGATGCGTTGTGACAGCATGCGCTGGCGGCCGGCGAGGTTGATGATCTCCGCGGCCTCGCTGCTGTTGGCGAGGAGGCGCCAGCCAAGAAACAGGGCGCCGAGCGACAAAACCACTACTGCGAGCGATACCATCCATTGCCTGATGGAAAGCTTGCGGATCAAGTTCGCGGTATCGCCGGGACTGCCGTCCATGACTTTTCCCCGACCGGCTGTCGAGTAGGTAGTTTAGTCTTTGATTTTCATGAACAGTTTCCCACCTAAACGTGAAGGAATTCGCATTTAGCCCAATAAAATTTTTTCCAATGGGGGTTGAATTGGAGAAGTATAAGCATATACTAATATACATGCCGCCCAAACGAAACCACCGCTCCGTCGTCGGCAAGAGCCTGCTCATGCCGGTTTTTGCCTTGCTGTCCGCAGGCCTAATTCCGGCCGGCGGGACCTTTGCTGCCCCAGGTGATGCGGATAGCATCGTCGTCCAGGCACGTGACGTGGACGTCGGTTTTCCTGCCGAGGCGACCGTCGAGGCGGTGCGCCAGGCCACGGTTGCCGCCCAGGTGGCCGGTCGCGTGCTCGACATGCGCGTCGATGCCGGGCAGCGGGTGAGGCAGGGTGAAGTGCTGCTGCATATCGATGCGCGCGAAGCGGCCGGGTCGGATGCCAGTGCCCGAGCCACCCTGGCGCAGGCCAACGTTGCGTTCGAACGCACGCGCAATCTGCACGCGCAGAAATTCGTCAGCCAGGCGGCGCTGGACCAGGCCGAAGCTGCGCTGAAGGCGGCGCAGGGTGCCGCGGCGAGTTCCGGCGCCGGGCTGTCCCACGGAACGGTCACGGCGCCGATTTCCGGCGTGGTGGCGCAGCGGCTCGTCGAAGCCGGCGAAATGGCTTCGCTCGGCCGGCCTCTGGTCACGGTCTTCGATCCCAAGGGGCTGCGCGTCGTAGCCACGCTGCCGCAGTACCGACTTGCGGAAGTGAAGTCGGCGGCGCGCGCCCGCATCGAGTTTCCGGAGACAGGTCGCTGGATTGATGCTGCCCGCGTAGAAATCCTGCCGACGGTCGATAGCCGCAGCCATACGGCCACGGCGCGACTCTATCTTCCGGAAGGCACCGAGGGAGTCGTACCCGGCATGTATGCACGTGCCCATTTCGCGCTCGCGCGCGCCAAAAAACTGACCGTTCCGCCGGCGGCCATTCTGCGTCGCGGCGAGGTGACCGCCGTCTATGTGATGGACGAGCGGGGACTGTCAACATTGCGTCAGGTTCGTCTCGGCGAGCCGGTCGCCGGTGGTGACATCGAGGTCGTGGCGGGCCTGGCCTCCGGCGAGCGCGTCAGCCTGACCCCGGTCAAGGCCGGCCTTGAGCGCAAGGCCGACTCCGCACGATAGGCATATCAGTTCCCATCATGCGCAAAATAGTCGGTTCGATCCCGCCGGGGATTGCCAAGCCTGATAATCTTCCCCTTTTACTCACACACTAGGGGGAGATAAAACCATGGCCCACGTCGTTATCCTCGGCGCCGGCATCGGCGGAATGCCTG
>CAYTFA010000082.1:0-7486 GCA_964436755.1 uncultured Rhodocyclaceae bacterium
TGCATTACAACCAGGTGGTGCCGCGCGCCGACGTCGACGTCATCATGGTGGCGCCCAAGGGCCCGGGCCACACGGTGCGCTCCGAGTACCTGCGCGGCGGCGGCGTGCCGTCGCTGATCGCCGTGCATCAGGACAAGTCCGGCAAGGCCCGTGACATCGCGCTGTCCTACGCCGCGGCCAACGGCGGCACCAAGGGCGGCGTGATCGAGACCAATTTCCGCGAGGAGACCGAGACCGACCTGTTCGGTGAGCAGGCCGTGCTCTGCGGCGGCCTGGTCGAGCTGATCAAGGCCGGCTACGAGACCCTGACCGACGCCGGCTATGCGCCGGAGATGGCCTATTTCGAGTGCCTGCACGAGGTCAAGCTGATCGTCGACCTGATCTTCGAGGGCGGCATTGCCAACATGAACTACTCGATCTCCAACAATGCGGAGTATGGCGAGTACGTCACGGGGCCGAAGGTGATCGGCGCCGAGGCGCGGGCGGCGATGCAGGAAGCGCTGAAGAACATCCAGACCGGCGAGTATGCCAAGCAGTTCATCCTCGAGGGCCGCACCAACTATCCGTCGATGACGGCACGGCGTCGCCTCACCGCGGCGCATCCGATCGAGCAGGTCGGCGAGCAGCTGCGGGCCATGATGCCCTGGATCAAGAAGAACAAGCTGGTCGACCAGTCGAAGAACTGAGGTCTCAGCGGTCCGCACCGGAATCCGGTGCGGACCGCAAATCCCCGCCTCCAACGGAAAGCCACCGACCATGCCGGACCTCCCGCCGCGCAAGGCCCTGCTCAATCCCGAACTGCGCCGGCGCGGCATCTACCTGCTGCCCAACCTGCTGACGACAGCTGCACTGTTCGCCGGCTTCTACGCCATCGTCCAGGCCATGACCGATCGCTTCGAGCATGCCGCGGTGGCGATCTTCGTTGCCATGGTGTTCGACGGCCTCGATGGCCGGGTGGCGCGGATGACGCGTACGCAGAGCGCGTTCGGCGCGGAATATGATTCGCTGTCCGACATGGTCTCGTTTGGGGCCGCCCCGGCACTCGTCATCTTCGAATGGGCGATGAAGGGCATGGGCAAATGGGGCTGGATCGCCGCCTTCGTCTATTGCGCCGGGGCCGCGTTACGCCTCGCCCGCTTCAATACCAATATCGGGACTGTGGACAAGCGCTACTTCCAGGGTCTGCCGAGCCCGGCGGCGGCCGCACTGGTCGCCGGTTTCGTCTGGATCATCAACGACCTCGGAATTCCCGGCGAGGACGTGCGCTGGTATGCCTTCGCGATCACCCTGTTTGCCGGGATCACCATGGTCAGCACCATCCCCTACTGGAGCGGCAAGGACATCAACCTCAGGCGCAGTGTGCCTTTCATGGTGCTGCCTGCGGTCGTCCTCGGCTATGTTCTGGTTTCCTCGTATCCGCCGGGGGTGCTGTTTGCGCTGTTCCTCTGCTATGCGTTGTCGGGATACGTCATGGCCGCGCTGGGCTGGCGCGCGCGCAGAAAAGCGGTTGCGCGTCCGGAATAATCGTTTTATAGTTGGCCGCATGTTCGCCACGCTTGCCCTTTCGGCCTTGTTCCTCGCCTCGACCGGCGCGCTGCTCGCGCGCCCGCAGCTGCGTGCGAGCCTGCGTGCGAACCTGCGCCCGCTGCTGCGCCGCGCGCGCTAACTACCTACCCCCCATCCCCCGGTTGTCGATAGTTCCCGTTCCAGAATGGAGCGGATGAAGCCCTATTTTCCGAAATTCCGCAGGAGACCAGCATGTCCAAGGAACACTTGATCATTTTCGATACCACCTTGCGCGATGGGGAGCAGAGCCCTGGCGCCTCCATGACCAAGGAGGAGAAGTTGCGCATCGCGCGCCAGCTGGAGCGCATGCGGGTTGACGTCATCGAGGCCGGCTTTCCGGCGGCGTCCAATGGCGACTTCGAGGCGGTGCATGCCGTGGCCGAAGCCATCAAGGACTCGACCATCGCCGGACTGTGCCGCGCCTTCGACAAGGACATCCAGCGGGCGCTCGACGCCATCAAGCCGGCCCGGTCCGGACGCATCCATACCTTCATCGCCACCAGCCCGATCCACATGGAGAAGAAGCTGCGCATGGCGCCGGACGATGTCATCATCGCCGCGCAGAAGGCGGTCCGCTATGCCCGCAATAGCATCGACAACGTCGAGTTCTCCTGCGAGGATGCCGGCCGTTCCGATATCGACTTCCTCTGCCGCATCATCGAAGCGGTGATCAAGGAAGGCGCCTCGACCATCAATATCCCGGACACCGTCGGCTACAACGTGCCGGAGCAGTTCGCCGAGCGCATCCGCCAGTTGCGGACCCGCATTCCCAACTCCGACAAGGTGGTGTGGTCCGTCCATTGCCACAACGACCTCGGCCTTGCCGTGGCCAACAGCCTCGCCGCCGTGAATGCCGGCGCGCGCCAGGTCGAGTGCACCATCAACGGCCTCGGCGAGCGCGCCGGCAATGCCTCGCTCGAGGAGATCGTCATGGCCGTCCGCACGCGCCAGGACATTTTCGCCTGCGACACGCGCATCGACACGACGCAGATCGTCTCCGCGTCGAAGATGGTCTCGGGCATCACCGGCTTCCCGGTGCAGCCCAACAAGGCCATCGTCGGTGCCAATGCCTTCGCCCACGAATCGGGCATCCACCAGGACGGCGTGCTCAAGCATCGCGAGACCTACGAAATCATGCGCGCCGAGGATGTCGGCTGGAACACCAACAAGCTGGTGCTCGGCAAGCACTCCGGCCGCACTGCATTCAAGGCGCGGCTCAAGGAGCTTGGCATCGAGGTCGAAAGCGAGCAGGTTCTGAACGCCGCGTTCACCCGCTTCAAGGAGCTGGCCGACAAGAAGCACGAGATCTTCGACGAAGACCTGCATGCGCTGATGAGCGACGAGGTGGTTACGCCCGAGGACGAGTACTACAAGCTGGTTTCGTCGATGTTCCACTCGGAGACAGGGGAGTCACCGCAGGCGCGACTGACCCTTTCTGCCGGTGGCGCCGAACAGCATTCCGAATCGACCGGTAGCGGGCCGGTGGATGCCACGTTCAAGGCCATAGAGTCGGTGGCCAGCAGCGGTTCGGAGCTGCTGCTGTACTCGGTGAATGCCATCACCACCGGCACCGACGCGCAAGGCGAGGTCACCGTGCGGTTGTCCAGGGATGGGCGCATCGTCAACGGTCAGGGGGCCGATACCGACATCGTCGTCGCCTCAGCCAAGGCCTACATCAATGCCCTGAACAAGCTGCGCTCAGGCGCCGACCGGGTCAATCCCCAGCTCTGACCGTGGTCGCCGGCCGGCCCCGGCGCGCATGGCCGAGGCAGCCGGCGAACATCGCGGCCGCCAGCAGGATTTCGGCCAGCGCCGGCCAGCGGCTGGCCCCGGGGTCGCTGACGGCGCGCAATGCCCCCTCGACGAGGTAGAGCAGCGCCAACAGCGATGCCCACTGATGCGTATAGCGTCGGCCGTGCAGCAGGCCGCGCAGCGGCAGCAGCAGGGGCAGTGCCTTCAATGCGAGCAGCGTGCCGCCGGGACGCAGCGGCGCCAGCCACAGCTCCCAGGCAAGGCAAAGCGCGACCAGGCTGAGCAGGCCGGCAAGCGCCAGCCGGTTGTACCCATCGGTCATTGCGCCAGCTTGAGCGCCGTCTGCGCCAGGCGGCGGCCGAGGGCATGGGCAAGGCGCTTCTCGTCCTCGCTGGCTGCGGTGGTGCCTGCAGTTCCGCTGACGTGGCTCGCGCCGTAGGGCGTACCGCCTTCCCGCGTGGTGGAGAGCGCGGGCTCGGCAAAGGGAATGCCGACGATGACCATGCCATGGTGCAGCAGGGGCAGCATCATCGACAGCAGGGTCGACTCCTGGCCGCCGTGCTGCGTCGAGGTGGAGGTGAACACCGCCGCCGGCCTGCCGGCGAGAGCGCCCTTCAGCCAGAGGCCGCTCGTCGAATCGATGAAGTACTTGAGCGGTGCCGCCATGTTGCCGAAGCGGGTGGGGCTGCCGAGCGCGAGGCCGATGCATTCCTCGAGGTCGCGTGCTTCGACATACGGCGCTCCCTCGGCCGGGACGGCGGGCGCGCTGGCCTCGCAGAGCGGCGAGACGTCGGGAACGGTGCGCAGCCGTGCCGACGCGCCGGGGACCTGCTCGATGCCGCGCGCTATATGCCGGGCGAGTTCCCGGACCGAGCCGTGGCGGCTGTAATAAAGCACCAGGATCTCCCTTGCGCCCGGTTCGTGCATCGCGCTCCCTCCAGTAGAATCCGATTATATGCTGGTACTCGCGCCCTTCCGGCTCGTCGCGCGCACCGCGCGCCGCTTCCAAGGTGAACATTGCGCGCAGACGGCGGCGGCACTCTCGTTCGCCACCCTGATCGGGTTGGTGCCCATGATCTCGGCCGCGTTCGCGCTGATATCGCTGCTGCCGGCGGGAATCGGCCTGGGCAGCGCGCTCGAGAAATTCCTGCTCGCCAACCTGCTGCCGGACAAGGCCGGCGCCATCATCGCCAAATATGTTGGGCAGTTTGCCGCACGCACCGAACGTGTCACGCTGCTCGGCATCGCCGTGCTTGCGGTTACGGCCCTGGTGCAGATGCTGACCATCGAGCGCAGCTTCAACCAGATCTGGCGTGTGCGCGCCGGACGGCCGCTGCTGCGCAGGCTGCTGATGCATGGCCTGGCCCTGCTGCTCGGCCCGCTGGCATTCGGCGCCAGCCTGGCGGCGACGACCTTCGTTGCCGGCATCTCCTTCGGCCTGCTCGACGAACCGGCATGGTTCCAGCACTTCGTGGTGCGCGGCGCACTGCCCTTCCTGTTCATGAGCACGCTGTTCGGGCTGTTGTACTGGGGCGTGCCGAACAAGCCGGTAAAGGCGTGGCACGCGGCTTTCGGCGGGGCCGTGGCGGCGCTGGGCTTCGTCGGCCTGCAGAAGCTGTTTACCCTTTACCTGACGACGGGATTCAATGTGAATGCCGTGGTGTACGGGGCGTTCTGGGCGATCCCGTTCTTCCTGGTGTGGCTCTATGCGTCATGGGGCGTGATCCTCGCCGGCGCCCTGCTGGTTGCCGAGCTTCCCGGCTCGGCGCGGCCGCGCCAGGGATGATCAGGCGTTGCGCGCGAACTCGAAGACTTCGACGCTGGAGGTTTCGACCAGCGTGCGCTGCGGCCGGCATTCGATCACCTTGAGGCGCGCCGATGTTTCCTGCAGGAGGGCGAACGGGCGGGTGTTGTAGTCGCCGCGTGCGGTGAGGATGGCCTCGCTGCGCTTGAGTTTCGGCAGGGCCGGAAGCAGCAGGGCAGGGACCTGGGCCTCGGACTTGCGCGTCCCCAGCGTCTGGATGCGCACCGGGCGCGCCGATGGCGCCAGCACTTCGAGACCGAGTTCGAGATGTCCGTCCGCCCGGCTGCGCGCCCAGCGCACCAGGCAGATCTGCCATTCCGCGCCCTCGGTGGTGCGCAGACCCACGGCGCAGCCGGCAACGATGCCGCTAATTTCGCCGACCACATGCACGATCGCGTAGCCGGAGGGGCTTTCGTTGAGCAGCATCCAGTCGCTATAGGTCAGCGCGCATTCGGTGGCGACCGGCTCCCCCCCGGCGGAACCACGCAGTTCGCTCCACAGGCTGCTCAATTGCGTGCATACCGCGACGGTCAGGTCCTGGCTGCGGCGACGGTTGAAGCTGCGGTGCCGCGGCGTTGCCCAGCATTGGCGCGCCCGCTCCAGCGCGTTGCGATAGTCGGCACCCGCCGCCTGCAGCGGCAGGCCCATCGACAGCGGCGGCACGCCATCGTTCAGCCGCTCCAGGTGTCCTCCCGCCCGGTCGGCGAGTTCGCCGTGGCGCACGTAGAGGTAACGCTCGCCATACGGCTGCAGCCGCGAAAGGGGCACCGGCGGGTGGTCGAGGCCGGTATCCAGCCAGTACCAGTCGGCCGCCTCCGCCGGTGGCAGCGGGTCGATGCGCACCAGCGCGGCATGGGCCTCGAGGTAGTCTGCAAGGAAGGCGATTTCACGTGGCGCGAGGCATTCCGGTTGGGCCGCAGTCAGCGCCAGCATGGCCTTGAAGCGGGAATCGATGCCTCCCAGTTCGACCGGCAGGGTCGACTCCGGATCGACCGCATCGTGGGCGAGGTGATACAGCGCCTGGGCATTGCGCCAAAGGTTCAGCGGCGCAGGCGTTGCGGCCAGCTGGGTGGCGATGAACTGCCGCGTTAGGTTGAACATGCCGTAAAGGCATATCTGCACCTTGCTGCGGCGAATGCGCTTCAGTTCCGCATCCTTCGCCGCGGCGGCAATCCGGAGCCAGGTCGCGCCCAGTTCGGCGCGCAGGTCACCGAGGCCTTGTGCGACCGTGGCCAGCGGGGCCGGCAGCGGCAGCTTGGCGTCGAGCAACAGGGGCATCAGCGCCTGGTCGACGCGGTCAACGCGCTGCTGAAGCAGTTCGTCGATCTTGAGCCGGTGGGCGGCCGGGATGTCCAACGAGGCAAGCGCCGAAACGTGCTTGCGCAGCGGTACCAGGTCGAGCAGCGGATCGTCGCCGGCCGGCTCGGCAAGCCAGTCCAGGGCTTGTTGCAGTTCCGGTGGTGGAGTTGCGGATCGCGTACGGCGCATGATGGACCAATGACCCGTGGGGCGTGTGGTGATTCTAGTAGAATCCGCTCGCGATTTTTCCGCCCTGCGCGAGGATTCCCATGAGCCTGCTATCCGCCAAGCCGATCGATCCGCGCGACCGGCTGATCGTTGCCCTCGACGTCGCCGATGCCGGCCTGGCCCGCGCACTGGTGGTCGAACTGGGCGACGCCGTGCACTTCTACAAGATCGGTCTCGAACTGTTCATGACCGAAGGTTACTTCGACCTGCTGCGCTGGCTCACCGGCCAGGGCAAGAAGGTGTTTGTCGACCTCAAATTTTTCGACGTGCCGGAGACCGTCCGTTCGGCCGTGCGCGCGCTTGCGCACAGCGGCGCGACGTTCGCCACCATCCATGGCAACCAGGCGATCATGGAGGCGGCGGTGAAGGACAAGGGCGAACTGAAGATTCTGGCCGTGACGGTACTCACCAGCCTCGACCGCGGCGACCTCGACGACCTCGGATTCGCCTGCGACGTCGACAAGCTGGTGCTTTCGCGCGCGCGCCGGGCCCTCGCCGCCGGCGTGGACGGCATCGTTTCCTCCGGTCTGGAGGCACCGATGATCCGAAGCGAACTGGGCAGCCGGCTGATGGTGGTCACGCCCGGCATCCGACCCGTGGAAAACAAGCCCGCCGACGACCAGAAGCGCACCGTCGACGTGGCCCAGGCCTTTCGCAATGGTGCCGACTACATCGTCGTTGGCCGCCCGATCCGCCAGGCGGCGGACCCCCGGGCCGCGGCCCAGGGCATCCAGCGCACCATCGCCGAAGTGTTCGGCGCGGCCGCTGCCTGAGCCCGCCGCAGCCGGGCTTGTTATCTTGCGGATTTTGAAATAGAATCCCAAGCTTTTCCGCATT
>CAYTFA010000083.1:0-7384 GCA_964436755.1 uncultured Rhodocyclaceae bacterium
CGCGGGCGACGTTACCTACCTGCGCTTCGCCTTTTGCGGCGAGCTCGGGACCCATCACCCGGGGCGGCAACTGGACGACGGCATCCTGCGCGCCGTCTGGATGACGCCGGATGAGATTCGCAACAGCAGCGACCGGCACCGCAGCCCCCTGGTCTGGCAATGCGTGGCGGACTGGCTCGCAGGGCGGCGCTTTCCGCTCGACCTGATCAGGCACTACGACCGATGAGTGCGGGCAAGGTCATCGTCGGCCTTTCCGGCGGCGTCGATTCCTCGGTCGCCGCACTGCTGCTCAAGCGCGAAGGCTGGGACGTCGTCGGACTGTTCATGAAGAACTGGGAGGACGATGACACCGACGAATACTGTTCGTCGCGCCAGGACCTCGTGGATGCGGCGGCGGCGGCCGACGTGATCGGCATCGACCTCGAGGTGGTCAATTTCTCGGCCGACTATCGCGAACGCGTATTCGCCGGATTCCTGCGCGAGTATGAGGCCGGGCGTACGCCAAACCCCGATGTGCTGTGCAATTCCGAGATCAAGTTCAAGGCCTTTCTCGACCATGCGCTGGCACTCGGTGCGGACCGGATCGCGACCGGCCACTACGCCCAGGTTCGGGAGTTCCTTGGCACATGGCAACTGCTCAAGGCCGAGGACGGCAACAAGGATCAGAGCTACTTCCTGCATCGGTTGAACCAGGCGCAGTTGGCGAAGACGCTGTTCCCGGTGGGCCACCTGTACAAGCGCGACGTGCGGCGCATTGCGCAGGACGCCGGGCTGCCCAACCATGCACGCAAGGACTCGACCGGAATCTGCTTCATCGGCGAACGCCCGTTCCGCGAATTCCTGCAGCGCTACCTGCCGCGGCGTCCGGGCGAGATTCGCGTGCTGGGTACCGACCGGGTGGTCGGCGCGCACGAGGGCTTGATGTACTACACGCTGTGCCAGCGCGAGGGGCTCGGCATCGGTGGCGTGCGCGGCGCCGCCGAGGAGCCCTGGTTCGTCGCCGGCAAGGACATGGACACCAACGTGCTCTGGGTTGTCCAGGGCCACGATCATCCGGCGCTGCTTTCAGGACGGCTGGCAGCGCGCGACCTCTCCTGGGTTTCCGGCAATGCGCCGCACACGCACTGGGTCTACGCGGCGAAGACGCGCTACCGCCAGCCGGATGCCGCCTGCCAGGTCGAGCGCGTCGATGACGGCGGGTGCGAGGTCGTCTTCGCCGCGCCGCAGTGGGCGGTGACGCCGGGGCAGTCCGTGGTGCTGTACGAATCGCTGGTCTGCCTGGGCGGTGGCGTCATCGAATCCGCCGCGCCATGACATCGGAAAAGCCTTGCGCCCCGTGCGGGTTTCGGGGTTAAAATCAACAAACGGGCGAGTGCCCGCACAAAGAGGAGGAATCCACGGAATGAACAAGGCAGAACTGATTGAAGTCGCCGCCAAGGAAGCCGATCTGAGCAAGGCCGCCGCCGGCAAGGCGCTGGATGCGGCAATGGCCGCGATCGTCAAGTCGGTGTCGAAGGGCGACAATGTCACCCTCGTTGGTTTTGGCACCTTCAAGGCCTCGAAGCGCGCGGCGCGCACGGGCAAGAATCCGAAGACCGGCGCCGCCATCAAGATCGCCGCGACCACGGTGCCGCGTTTCAGCGCCGGCTCCGCGTTCAAGCAGGCTGTCGCGGGAAAGAAGGCAAAGAAGTAAGCGCATCGTCTTGCGCCTGGAAGAGCCCGCACTGCGGGCTCTTTGTTTTTCGGCTTCCCATCGCACTGGCGGCGGCGTATTCTGAAGCCGAAGGAGATTCGCGATGATCAATACCCAACATCACCACCACGTCGTCGAGCTTGCCGTATTCGGCGAATTCACGCTGGCCGATTTCAAGGAGTTCGAGGAACTCGTCCTGTACGAGATCAAGTTCGCGGCCCCGATCAACCTGCTCGTGGACCTGCGCGACATGGCTGATTTCACCCTCGATGTGGCGTGGGAGGAAATCCGCTTTTCCAAGCAGCATTCGGGTGATTTCAATCGCATCGCCGTCCTCACGGACAGCCAGTGGGTGGCATGGAGCGCTTGGCTGTCGCAGATTTTCGTCAACGCCGACGTGTCGGTATTCGAGAACGAACGGGAAGCCCGTGCCTGGCTCGAGGAAAGCGCGGAATGAACTCCGGCCAGGTACTGCTGGTGAGTGCCGACGACGTCGCGGCGCACCCGGAATGGCGCGTTTTCGATTGCCGCCATGATCTGAAGAACACTGCGTACGGGCGTGATGCGTACGCTCGCGGCCACATTCCGGGTGCGCTGTTTCTCCACCTCGACGATGACCTTTCCGGCGCCAAGACCGGGCGCAACGGCCGTCATCCGCTGCCGCGAATCGAGGACTTCGCGCGGCGCATGGCGGAGTGCGGCGTCGGCGCCGATACGCAGGTGGTCGCCTACGACAACGAGGGCGGAATCTTTGCCGCACGGCTTTGGTGGATGTTGCGTTGCTGGCTGGGGCACGCGCGTACCGCGGTGCTCGACGGCGGCTTGGCCGGCTGGAAGCGCAGCGGACGCGCGCTGGATGCGGTTGTTCCGGTGGTGTCACCGGCGCCATTCGTCCCCCGCGTGCAGGACGCGCAAATGGACGCCAGCGGCGTGCTGGAGGTGCTTGGCACACCGCAGGCGCTGATCCTCGACGCGCGCAGCCCGGAGCGCTACCGCGGCGAGAACGAAACCCTCGACCCGGTCGGCGGCCGGATCCCGGGCGCAGTGAACCGTTTCTACTTCGACAATCTGGATGATGCCGGCTGCTACTTCAAGCCGGCCGACGAGTTGCGCCAGGAGTTCGCGGCGCTGCTTGGCGAACGCACGCCGGGACAGGTCATCCAGCAGTGCGGCTCCGGCGTTACCGCCTGCCACAACCTCCTTGCCATGGAAATCGCGGGCCTTTCCGGGTCGCGCCTCTATGCCGGGTCGTGGAGCGAGTGGTGCGCCGACCCGTCGCGGCCGATCGCGCAGGGCTAGGGTTCCGGCTTCCCCGGACTGTTCTCACCCGCGTCGCCGTGACGGCGCAGTGCCCAGGCGACATGTTCGCGCACCTTCGGCGATGGGTGCGCCGAGCGGGAGCGCAGGGCATTGATCACGGCGGGAGTCGTCGGCGCGTTGCCGAGCGCGACCGCGAGGTTGCGCAGCCAGCGCTCGTATCCGATGCGGCGGATAGGCGAACCGGTGAGGCGCGAAGTGAACTCCTCCTCGCTCCAGGCGAACAGGTCGACCAGCGCGGCATGGTCGAGGCCGTGCCGCGGCGCGAATGCCGTCTCCTCCGACAGGGGGGCGAAGCGGTTCCACGGACAGGCGAGCTGGCAATCGTCGCAGCCGTAGATGCGGTTGCCGAGACTTTCGCGCAGCGGTTCGGGCAATGCCGTCCTGTGCTCGATGGTCAGATAGGAAATGCAGCGGCGGGCATCGAGGCGCCACGGCGCGATGATGGCGCCGGTGGGGCAGGCGTCGATGCAGGCGCTGCAGTCGCCGCAGTGGTCTGTAACCGGGGGGTCGGGTGGCAGGGACAGGCCGGTGACGATTTCGCCGAGGAAGAAGTAGGACCCAGCCTCCCTGCCCAACAGCAGGGTGTGCTTGCCTCGCCAGCCGAGGCCGGCACGGCGCGCCAGTTCCACCTCGGCGACAGGGGCCGAGTCGGCGAACACGCGGTGGTCGAAGGGACCGATCGCCTGCACGATGCGTTCGACCAGTCGCTGCAGCCGGTTGCGCACCAGCCGATGGTAGTCGCGGCCCAGCGCGTAACGCGAAACGAACGCACGTGATCCGTCGGCGAGGACAGCTGCCGAATCGGCGGCTGCGGCGCGGTAGTCAAGGCGCGCGAGGATCACGCATTGCGCACCCTGCACGAGCAGTTCGGGGTGGGCTCGCTTGTGCCGGCCGGCATCGAGATGGGCCGCCATATAATCCATTTCGCCATGGCAGCCTTGGGCAAGCCAGGCCCTCAGCCCTTCCTCGGCGTCGCCCGTGTCGACGCCGGCGAAGCCGATCGCAGCGAAACCCAGTTCGCGGCCCCAGCGCCGGATGTCGTCCTTGAGCCGCCGCATCTCGTCGATATCGCCATGCATGCCGGGAATGTTACGTTAGCCTTGGCCGACGAAGCCGCCACCCTCGCCCTGGGTGCCGCGCTTGCGTCCCGCCTTGCGCGCGGCATGGTGGTCTGGCTCGAAGGCGACCTCGGCGCGGGCAAGACGACACTGGTGCGCGGCCTGCTGCGCGCTGCGGGCGAGGCGGGACCGGTAAAGAGCCCGACCTACACGCTGGTTGAAGTTCATTCACTTTCTGGATTAAACTTCTATCACTTTGATTTCTATAGATTCGAGCGAGCGGAGGATTATCTCGATGCCGGGCTCGACGAATATTTTTCCGGCGAGGGTGTCTGCCTCGTCGAGTGGCCGGAGCGCGCGGCACCCTACCTGCCGCGACCGGATATGCAAATCGACTTGCGACTGGCGGCCGGCGGCGTCGGCCGCGACGCACGTATCGCCGCGCTTACCGAGAGGGGCCGCACATGCCTCGCCGCCGTGACGTCCTCCGCCTCGCCGCCGCCAGCCTGACGCTGCTGGTGTCGCGGGTGGGCGCCGGCGCCACGGCCGGCAGCAGCATCCTCGCGGTCCGTGTCTGGCCGGCGCGGGACTACACCCGCGTGACCCTGGAACACGACCAGCCGATCCAGTACTCGCACCTGCTGGTCAAGGATCCGGAACGACTCGTGGTTGACCTCGAAGGTGTCGAGTTCAACTCCGTGCTGCAGTCGCTGCCGACCAAGATCATCGAAGCCGACCCCTACATCAAGCTGATCCGCGCCGGACGCAACAAGCCCGGCGTCGTGCGCCTGGTGATCGAGCTCAAGGGTGAGGTGAAGCCGCAGGTGTTTTCCCTGAAGCCGGTAGGCAGCTATGGTCACCGCCTGGTGCTCGACCTCTACCCGGCCGAGCCGGTGGACCCGTTGCTCGCGCTGCTCGAAAAGGCGGAAAGTCGCCCGGCGGTGCCGCCCAGGCCGGGCGATCGGCCGCCCGAGCCGGCGGGCGAGAAGCCGGAGGCCAGGCCGGAGATCGCGCGCCTGGTGACGATCGTGCTCGATCCAGGACATGGCGGCGAGGACCCCGGAGCAATCGGCCGCGGCGGCAGCTATGAAAAGCACGTCACGTTGTCCGTTGCGCGGCGCCTGAAGGAAAAAATCGATGCGACGCCGAACATGCGCTCGCTGCTCACGCGCGACGGCGATTTCTTCATCCCGCTCCACCAGCGCGTGGCGAAGGCGCGCCGCGTGCAGGCCGACCTTTTCGTTTCGGTGCATGCCGATGCCTTCGTCAAGCCGACGGCGCGTGGATCGAGCGTTTTTGTGCTTTCGGAAACCGGCGCCTCGAGTTCGGCAGCGCGCTGGCTGGCGGACGAGGAGAACTCGGCCGACCTCGTCGGCGGAGTAAATCTTGGCGTCAAGGACCCCTACCTTGCGCGCACGCTGCTCGATCTGTCGCAGACGGCGCAGATCAACGACAGCCTCAAGCTCGGTCGCGACGTGCTGGGCGAACTCGGCCGCATCAACACGCTGCACAAGGCGCAGGTCGAGCAGGCGGGCTTTGCCGTGCTCAAGGCCCCGGACATACCGTCGATCCTTATCGAGACCGCCTTCATCTCCAACCCCGAGGAAGAAGCGCGGCTCAACGACGAGGCCTACCAGGACCGCATCGCCGATGCCATCCTCAAGGGCCTGCGCCGTTATTTCGCCAAGAACCCGCCGCTGGCGAAGTCCAGGCTGGCGCGGCTGGATTGATATAATCCCCGGCTTTCCCGGCTTCCCCGTCCCATGCAGGTTTTCCGCGGCGTTCCCGAGCGGGCGACGACGCCCACCGTGCTCACCATCGGCAATTTCGATGGCGTGCACCTCGGCCATCGTGCGCTGCTCGACGAATTGAAGGCCAAGGCGCGCGAACTCGCCCTGCCGGCGACCGTGCTCACCTTCGAGCCCCATCCGCGTGAGCTGTTCGCGCCGGACAAGGCGCCGGCGCGCCTGGCCAGCCTGCGCGACAAGATCGAGCTGCTCGCCGAAGCGGGCATCGACCGTGTGCACGTCTGCCGTTTCGACCGTGCCCTGGCCTCGCTTTCGGCACAGGAGTTCGTCGAGCGCATCCTCGTGCGCGGGCTGGCGGTGCGGCACCTGATCATCGGCGACGATTTCCGCTTCGGCAAGGCGCGCGGCGGCGACTTTGCCCTGCTGCAGCGCGAGGGCCAGGCCCGCGGCTTTGCCGTCGAGGCGATGCGCACCGTCGACCACGATGGCTTGCGCGTATCGAGTTCTGCCGTGCGCGAGGCGCTCGCTGCCGGCGACATCGAGTGTGCAGAGCGATTGCTGGGCCGGCCCTTCGTCATCGCCGGACGCATCATGGACGGCAGGAAGGTCGGCCGCAGCATCGGTTTCCCCACGGCCAACATCCAGGTGCGCCGCAAAAGGTTGCCGCTGTCCGGCGTGTTCGCCGTAACGGTCTCCGGCGTCGACGCGCGGCCGCTTCCCGGCGCCGCCAACATCGGCGTCCGGCCCACCATCGCCGAGGGCCTGAAGCCGGTGCTCGAAGTGCATCTGCTGGACTTCGATCGCGACATCTACGGCCTGCACGTCGACGTGAATTTCATGCACAAACTGCGCAGCGAGGCGAAGTTCGATTCCCTCGACGCGCTCAAGGCGCAAATCGCGCGCGACGTCGCCGACGTTCGCACCTATTTCAAGACCCGTCTTCCCGCTGGCTAGACCCATGGCTGACTATCGCAAAACCCTCAACATGCCCGACACCCCGTTTCCGATGCGGGGCGACCTCGCCAAGCGGGAGCCGGGCTGGATCAAGGACTGGCAGGATCGCCAGCTCTATCGCCGCATTCGTGAGGCCGCGAAGGGCAGGCCGCGCTTCGTGCTGCACGACGGGCCTCCTTATGCGAACGGCGACATCCACATCGGCCACGCGGTGAACAAGATCCTCAAGGACATCATCGTCCGCTCCAAGACCCTGGCCGGCTACGACGCGCCCTACGTGCCGGGCTGGGACTGCCATGGTCTGCCCATCGAACACCAGATCGAGAAGGCGCACGGCAAGCATCTGCCGGCGGACAAGGCGCGCGAACTGTGCCGCACCTATGCCGCCGAGCAGGTGGAGCGACAGAAGAAGGATTTCATCCGCCTCGGCGTCCTGGGTGACTGGGACAACCCCTACCTGACGATGGCCTTCCGCAGCGAGGCCGACGAGATCCGCGCCGTCGGCGAGCTCTACCGGCGCGGCTACCTGTTCAAGGGCCTGAAGCCGGTCAACTGGTGCTTCGACTGCGGCTCCTCGCTGGCCGAAGCCGAGGTCGAATACCAGGACAAGA
>CAYTFA010000084.1:0-7349 GCA_964436755.1 uncultured Rhodocyclaceae bacterium
CGCTTGGCAATAGCGCTTGCGCAGGAAGGCGGCATCGGCATCATCCACAAGATCCTCAACCCCAAGGCGCAGGCGTCCGAGGTGGCCAAGGTCAAGCGTTTCGAGTCCGGGGTGTTGAAGGACCCGATCACCATTCCGTCGACGATGACGGTGCGTGAGGTGCTGGCCTTGACCCGCAGCCACCGCATCTCGGGTTTCCCTGTCGTGGACAACGGTATTGTCGTCGGCATCGTCACCAACCGGGATACCCGTTTCGAGACGAACCTGGACCAGCCGGTGCGCGCCATCATGACGCCGCGCGAGCGCCTGGTCACGGTGGGTGAGGGCAGTACCGCCGAAGAGGCCAAGGCGCTGATGCACAAGCATCGACTGGAACGCGTCATGGTCGTCACGCCGGGTTTTCAGTTGCGCGGCCTGGTAACTGTGAAGGACATCCTGAAATCCAGCGAGCATCCGCTCGCATGCAAGGACGAGCAGGGCCACCTGCGGGTTGGGGCTGCGATCGGCGTCGGCGAAGGTACTGAAGAACGGGCCGAGCGCCTGGCGGAAGCCGGGGTCGACCTGATCGTCGTCGATACGGCGCATGGCCATTCGGAAGGCGTGCTGAAACGGGTCGAATGGGTCAAGAAGACCTTTCCCCAGGTCGAGGTCGTCGGTGGCAACATTGCCACGGCCGAGGCGGCCAGGGCCCTGGTCGATCACGGCGCCGATGCGGTGAAAGTCGGCATCGGCCCGGGCTCCATTTGCACGACACGCATCGTCGCCGGCGTCGGCGTGCCGCAGATCACCGCCGTCGATCTTGTGGCGAATGCCCTTGCCGCCAGCGGCACCCCACTCATAGCGGACGGCGGCATCCGCTATTCCGGGGACATTGCCAAGGCTATTGCGGCCGGCGCCAGCACCGTGATGCTCGGCGGCCTGTTTGCCGGTACCGAAGAGGCGCCGGGAGAGACCGTGCTGTATCAGGGGCGCTCCTACAAGTCCTATCGCGGGATGGGCAGCCTGGGGGCGATGAAGGAGGGCGCGGCGGATCGCTATTTCCAGGATTCCGACGCCAATGTCGAGAAGCTCGTTCCCGAAGGCATCGAAGGCCGGGTTCCCTACAAGGGGCCGGTCACGGCCGTTATCCACCAGTTGATGGGCGGCCTGCGATCCTCGATGGGCTACGTCGGCTGTGCAACGATAGACCAGATGCGTGAACGAGCCCAGTTCGTCGAAATCACGGCAGCCGGCATCCGCGAGTCGCATGTGCATGACGTCCAGATCACCAAGGAAGCACCCAACTATCACATCGACTGAGTGATAGGAAAGGGGTAACGGGGGAAGCGCGGGTTTCCCCTGTTCCCGTTTTGCCACCCGGCCCCGGATGGGAGCCGACGATCAACGAGCACCGCCGGTCTATGTCCCATCAACGCATCCTGATTTTGGACTTCGGCTCCCAGGTCGCGCAACTCATTGCGCGGCGCGTGCGGGAGCAGCAAGTCTATTGCGAACTGCATCCCTTCGACGTCAGCGAGCAGTTCATCCGCGACTTTGCGCCGGCCGGAGTCATCCTTTCCGGCGGTCCGAACTCCGTGTATGAAGCGGAGGAGTGGCGGGCGCCGCAGCTTGTATTCGAACTCGGCGTGCCGGTCCTCGGCATTTGCTACGGCATGCAAACCATGGCATCCCAGCTTGGCGGAAAGGTCGAAAGCTCGCACAAGCGGGAATTCGGCTACGCCGAAATGCGCGCCCAAGGACATTCCAAGCTCTTCGAGGGCATTCAGGATCGCAGCAACGACGAAGGGCATGGGCTGCTGGAAGTCTGGATGTCGCACGGCGACAAGGTGACGGCCCTGCCGCCGGGGTTCCGCATCATAGGAAGCAACGACGCGACGCCGATCGCGGCGATGGCGGACGAGGCGCGACGCTTCTATGCCGTCCAGTTCCATCCGGAAGTGACGCATACCCTGAAGGGGCGGGAAATCATCGGCCGCTTCGTGCGGGACATCTGCGGCTGCCGTGGCGACTGGAACATGCCGGGCTACGTGGACGAAGCGATTGCCAAGATCAAGGATCAGGTCGGCAGTGAAGAGGTCATTCTCGGCCTCTCCGGCGGCGTCGATTCTTCCGTCGTGGCGGCGCTGCTGCATAAGGCCATCGGGGACCAGCTCACCTGCGTTTTCGTGGACAACGGGCTGCTGCGCCTGCACGAGGGAGAGCAGGTAATGCAGACCTTTGCCCGCAACCTCGGCGTCAAGGTCATCCATGTGGACGCGACGACGCAGTTCATGGGGCACCTAAAGGGTGTTGCGGATCCGGAACAAAAGCGCAAGATCATCGGCCGCGAGTTTGTCGAGGTGTTCCAGGCCGAGGCACAGAAGCTGCCGCGGGCGAAATGGCTGGCGCAGGGCACGATCTACCCCGACGTGATCGAGTCGGCCGGTGGCAAGACGAAGAAGGCCCACACCATCAAGAGCCACCACAACGTCGGCGGCCTGCCCGAAACCCTGCACCTCAAGCTCCTGGAGCCGCTGCGCGAGTTGTTCAAGGACGAAGTACGGGAACTGGGCGTTGCCCTCGGCCTTCCTCACGAAATGGTTTATCGCCATCCTTTCCCCGGCCCCGGGCTCGGCGTGCGCATCCTTGGCGAGGTCAAGCACGAGTTCGCCGAATTGCTGCGTCGCGCCGACGCGATATTCATCGACGAGTTGAGGGCAGCGGACTGGTATGACAAGGTTAGCCAGGCCTTTGCCGTCTTTCTTCCGGTCAAGAGCGTCGGTGTGATGGGCGACGGGCGCACGTACGACTACGTCGTCGCCCTTCGGGCCGTGCAGACATCGGATTTCATGACGGCCAAATGGGCCGAGTTGCCCCACGAGCTTCTGGCGCGGGTTTCGAATCGCATCGTGAACGAGATTCGCGGCATCAGCCGCGTCGTCTATGACGTAACGGGCAAACCGCCCGGTACGATCGAGTGGGAGTAAGGGGCGCCGCGCGCGCCCGATGACGGTCCCTGCGCGGGACCTCTGGGCCGGATTCTCCCCGGCCTGTCCGGACCTTGCATAGCAATTTCCTATGATGAGGATCGGAAAATAGTCTTGGACATGGCTATTTCAATCCAACACAATTTAGGCGTCAAGGGCTAGTTGCGGCCGCAAGTAGTGCGAGCGGCTCATATAACCCCTTGTTTGTTTGTGTAATTCAAGCTCCGACTGAAGCCGGGTTACGGACCCGCAGCGACTAAGGTCCCTGCGGACATTCTGTCCCGGCACTTGGCCGGACACCCCAATCAACCCCCGGGGAAGCGGTTTGCGCAGCCCGGTCAGGAGGAAGGAAACATGCATATCGAGCCAGGAGTTGTTGTCGGCGCCAAGCTGGCGCTCGGATTCGTAACCGCCACGGGCGCCGTCGGCTACGCTGCCAAGCTGGCACGCGACGTTGCCAAGTCCGAGGGCCTCGGGCCGGTGATCTTGCGTACGCTCATCGCGACCGCGCTCGTCCTTTGCTTCTTCGAGGTCCTTCCGCACTATCCGGTGGGTGTTTCCGAGGTCCATTTCATCCTCGGCTCGACCCTGTTCCTCATGTTCGGCGCTGCACCGGCCGCCTTCGGTCTGGCGACCGGGCTCCTCCTGCAAGGCATGCTGTTTGCCCCGGCCGACCTGCCGCAGTACGGCATGAACGTGACCAGCCTGCTGGTTCCCCTCTTTGTTGTTAACTCGATCGCGCGGCGCGTCATCCCCGCCAATACGGCCTACAAGGATGTCGGCTACAAGCAGGCGCTGGCACTGTCGACCTCGTTCCAGGCCGGCGTCGTCGCGTGGGTTGCGTTCTGGGCCTTCTATGGGAGCGGGTTCGGCGCTGAAAACCTCGCGCAGGTGGCCACCTTCGGTGCGGCTTATCTCAGCGTTATCGTGATCGAGCCGCTGCTGGATCTTTCCGTCCTGGCTGTCGCCAAGACCCTGGATCGGCTCGAGACCAGCGGCTTGTTCCATCGCCGCATGTACCACGCGGCGATCTGATCCGTCAGCTTCGTCGGTTGACCAAACCGCGCTTGATGAGCGAGTGCACCAGGGCCAGCAACTGCCGCTCGGGATAGGGGACGTCCTGATACAGCGTTTCGGACAGGGCATCCTCCTCCCACCTGCGTTCAAGAAGCGGCAGCGGGGGCGTGCCGTCGAGAGTTGCGCGCTCGGTGTCCCCTGCCAGCCATGCCTTTTCCACTGCCGCCATGGACGAACAGCTTCCGGCTGCGAGCACCTCACACATCCCGTCGAGGCTGGTTTTCCACGGCGGATCCGGATTGGTCACGCCGTATTCGGCCGCCAGTTCCTCCCAGGCACGTCCGTTTTCCTTGAGGTCCTCGAGAAGCGGCACTGGAGTCCAGTTTGCCGCTTCGGCGACCAGGTCCTCGACCGGTGCCGCGGTATTCAGCTCAGCCATGTTTCTCTCCATCTCTCCAGTTCGTCGGGAGCCTAATGAGATGCGGGCTTGGCCGCCTTATGCACCGGGAACTTGATGTTCGACGTCATGCCGGGCTTGGGCAGCGCAACACCGATGAGGCAGTCGCGCGTGACGATTTCGGTGAGCTGGTCGCCGCTGCCTTTTTGGCCGCGATCTCCGCCTTGCGCGCGGCATCCGCGGCCTGAACTTCCTCCACCTTGCGCAGGAATTCGTTTACCGCCGGGAAATTGTTCTGCAGGGCCACCTGCGAGGCGCGGCCCGACGGCCCCTCGATCAGGGGAGACGCGCCGCGCTTTATCAGCATCTGGACAACCTTGAACTCGCCCTTCTGCGCTGCCTTGATCAACGGCGTAATGCCTTCATCGTTTGCCGCATCGATGTCGAAATCCATGGTCAACAGCGTACGTACATAGGACAAATTGTGCCTGTCGATGGCGTCGATCAGGACGTCGAGCGCTTCCCGGTTCTGCTTGCGTGGCTTGGGCTCGAGGCCTGAGGGGAGCAGCTTTGCACTGTAGTTGAGCAGGGACATCGCAACCATCAGGATCAAGGTGCCAAGCAACGCCTCCCGGCTCAGGCCGAGTGTTTCGGCCCATTGTTCAGGAAGGTTGGCGCCTGCGGCAAGCAGGATCCAGACGATGAAGAAGAAGAATCGCACATAAAGAAACAGGGCCAGCACGATCAGCACGCCCAGTACGGCCATGAGAAGCTCGACCCGAATGCCGTAGTCTTGAAGCACGTGCCGTGGCAGATTGGCAACCACGACCATGGTCAACACGAGACCCAGAAGGGACCATTCGCGGATGCGCTTTTCAAGGACGATGTCCATGGCTATCGGGTGTGCAGGAGACTGTGGGTTGGGTGGCGTACGATCAACGTAGCCCGTTGATTATGAGTTCATTCTACTGTTCAGTCGAGGCGTTGGGTGCGTGGAGGCGCCTTCACTCGGTCATGGATTCCGCTTATTGCCGGCAAAGCGGTTTTCATTGCCTAAAATACCCCTCTTGGCAACGTAGCATGGCAATATCTCAAAATTGTGCATAGCGCAAAATCCGGTTTTCCCGATTAAAGGAGAGGTCGCAATGGCTCGGAAATGGGTGTACGCATTCGAGGAAGGGGACGGCAAGAACAAGATGCTACTTGGCGGCAAGGGGGCCAACCTGTGCGAAATGACACAGATCGGCCTCAACGTGCCCCCGGGCTTTACCATCAGCACCGAAGCCTGCCTTGGCTACCTCGAGCACGACAAGCTACCCGACGGCTGCTGGGACGAGGTGCTCAAGTACATGAAGGACCTCGAAAAGAAGACCGGCAAGCAATTTGGCGGCGCAGCAAATCCGCTGCTGATCTCCGTGCGTTCGGGTTCCTCGATGTCGATGCCGGGAATGATGGACACCATCCTCAACCTCGGCCTCAACAAGACGACGCTGCAGGGCATGATCAAGCTCACCGACAACCCGCGCTTCGCCTATGACGCCTGGCGCCGGTTCATCCAACTCTTCGGCAAGATCGCGCTCGGTATCGAAGACAAGCATTTCGACGACGCGATGGCAGCGATGAAGCGCAAGGTCGGTGCCTCGCAGGACATCGACCTCAAGGCTGAGCACCTCGCGGAACTGGGCGACCAATTCGCCAAGATCGTCGAGGCCAACACGGGCAGCCCGTTCCCCGAGGATCCCTACAAGCAGCTAGAAATCGCCATCGGGGCGGTATTCCGCTCCTGGAACGGCAAGCGTGCCATCGACTACCGCCGCCAGTTCAAGATCACCAAGGAGATGGCCAACGGTACTGCGGTCAACGTCTGCACCATGGTGTTCGGCAACATGGGTAACGACTCGGGAACCGGTGTCGGCTTTACGCGCAACCCGGGTACCGGGGAAAACCTGATCTACGGCGAATACCTGGTCAACGCCCAGGGCGAGGACGTCGTCGCCGGCATTCGCACGCCGAAGCCGATCGCCGAGATGGAAAACGACATGCCGGAAATCTACCGGCAGCTGCTGGAACTGCACAACCGCCTCGAAACGCATTACAAGGAAGTCCAGGACTTCGAGTTCACCATCGAGCGTGGCAAGCTCTACTGCCTGCAGACGCGCAATGGCAAGATGAACGCGGCCGCCATGGTGCGTACCTCGGTCGAGATGTTCAAGCAGAACCTGATCAGCAAGGAAAAGGCGCTGCTGCGCATCGATCCGGCCATGCTCGAGCAGTTGCTGGTGCCGCAGTTGTCACCCAGCTTCAAGGGCAAGCCGCTGGCCATCGGCCTGCCGGCGTCCCCCGGCGCCGCGTCCGGCAAGATCGTCTTCGACGCGGATACGGCCGAAGCGCGCGGCCGCAACGGCGAAAAGATCATCCTCGTGCGCGAGGAGACCAAGCCGGAGGACATCCACGGCTTCTTCCAGGCGCAGGGCATCCTCACCAGCCGCGGCGGCAAGACCTCGCATGCGGCGGTGGTCGCCCGCGGCATGGGCAAGCCCTGCGTGTCCGGCTGCGAGGCCATCCACATCGATGACGTCAAGCGCAGCGCGACGATCGGCGATACCACGCTGCACGAGGGCGATGTCGTAACCATCAACGGCAGCAACGGCCATGTGTATGCCGGCGAAGTGCCGACCGTCCAGGCCGAATTCAGCGAAGACATGCAGACGCTGCTCAAGTGGTCCGACCAGGTCGCGCGACTGAAGGTGATGGCCAACGCCGACACCCCGGAAGACGCATCGCGCGCGCGCGAGTTCGGTGCCATGGGCATCGGCCTGTGCCGCACCGAGCGCATGTTCAACGCAACGGATCGCCTGCCCATCGTGCAGGAGATGATCCTCGCGGAAACCATCGAGGAACGTCAGGCCGCGATCGACCGCCTGCTGCCGATCCAGCGCGCCGACTTCAAGGGCATCTTCAAGGCCATG
>CAYTFA010000085.1:0-5378 GCA_964436755.1 uncultured Rhodocyclaceae bacterium
GTTCGAGGATCAGGCCCATGAAGGTGAAGAAGGGGATCGCCAGCAGCGTGTCGTTGTTCATCACGCCACCGAAAATGCGCTCGGGCAGGGCCTGGAAAAAGGTTGGCTGGAAGAGGCCGAGTTCGATGCCGATGATGCCGAAGATGATGCCGTTGGCAGCCAGCGAGAAGGCCACCGGGAAGCCCAGCAGCAGGAAGAGAACCAGGGAGCCGAAAATGATCGGCGCCATGTTGGCGACAAGGAAGGCGCTCATTTCGCTTCTCCCTGTGCAGCAGCAGCCTTCGCCTTCTTGATCGCTTCGGCAAGTTCCTCTTCGGCGCTCGGCCCTGTGGCCTTGGCCAGCGGGTTGGTGATCACACCCTTGAGAAAAGCGATGCGCTTGATCAGTTCGGAGAGACCCTGCAGCACCAGCAGGAGAAAGCCGATCGGCACCAGCAGCCGTACCGGCCAGCGGATCAGGCCGCCGGGGTTGGCCGACATTTCACCCGACGTCCACGCGAGCGTGAATACCGGCCAGGACAGGTAGGCGAGCATTAGCGCCATCGGCAGCAGGAAGACGAGGAAGCCGAAGACGTCGATCCAGTTCTGCGCGCGGTCCGAGAGCCGGCCGGCGATGATGTCGATGCGGATGTGCTCATTGCGCTTCAGCACGTAGCCGGCGCTAAGAAGGAACACCGCCGAGAACAGGTACCACTGCACCTCGAGCATCGCATTGGAACTCAAATTGAGCGAGAAGCGCGAGACCGCATTGCCGGCGCTGACGACGACGACGATGAGGATCAGCCAGATCATGGCGCGGCCGATGCGCTCGTTGAGGTTGTCCACCATGGCGGACAGCTTGAGGAGGCCTTGCATCCGAAGATTCTCCTTCCCTAGGGCGTGTTTTTTAGTTGTCGGCTGCCGCGAATCCGGACTGGACCGGTCGGGCAGATCGTTGAAGTTTAATCACTATCGGCGGAAAAAGGCGTTCCGGAGCGCAATTGCCGGCTCCCCGCAGGCAGGAAGGTTCGGGCAGAGCGCGCTCGGGCCGGGTGATAAAATGCGTTCTTTTCCCCCTCCGACGGACCCCGCCCATGTTTTCCAAGCAGAGCACTCTTGCCAAGAACGATCCCGAACTCTGGGCGGCCATCCAGGCCGAGAACCGCCGCCAGGAGGACCACATCGAGCTGATCGCCTCGGAAAACTACGTCTCCTGTCCGGTCATGGAGGCGCAAGGTTCGCAGCTCACCAACAAATACGCCGAGGGCTATCCCGGCAAACGCTACTACGGCGGCTGCGAGCACGTCGACGTCGCCGAGCAACTCGCCATCGACCGTGCCAAGAAACTGTTCGGCGCCGATGCCGCGAATGTCCAGCCCAACTCCGGATCGCAGGCCAACCAGGCCGTCTTCATGGCCTTCCTCAAGCCCGGCGACACGATACTGGGCATGAACCTCGCGATGGGTGGCCACCTGACCCATGGCTCGCCGGTGAACGTCTCCGGCAAGTGGTTCAACGTCATCCCCTACGGCCTCGATGCCAATGAGGAAATCGACTACGCGGCGATGGAGCGGCTGGCCCATGAGCACAAGCCGAAGCTGATCATCGCCGGCGCCTCGGCCTACGCGCTGCGCATCGATTTCGAGCGCTTCGCCAAGGTGGCAAAGTCCGTCGGTGCCGTCTTCATGGTGGACATGGCCCACTACGCCGGCCTCGTCGCCGCCGGCTTCTATCCGAACCCGGTGCCGCACGCCGACGTCGTCACCACCACCACGCACAAGACGCTGCGCGGCCCGCGTGGCGGCTTGATCCTGATGAAGGCGGAGCACGAGAAAGCCATCAACTCGGCGATCTTCCCCGGCCTGCAGGGCGGCCCGCTGATGCACGTGATCGCCGCCAAGGCCGCTGCGCTGCACGAGGCGATGACCCCTGCGTTCCGCGATTACCAGGAGCAGGTGATCGACAATGCCCAGGTGATGGTGAAGGTACTCAAGAGCCGCGGCCTGCGCATCGTTTCCGGCCGTACCGAGTCGCACGTGTTCCTCGTCGACCTGCAGGCCAAGAACATCACCGGCAAGGATGCCGAGGCGGCGCTGGGCCGTGCCCACATCACGGTCAACAAGAACGCGATCCCCAACGATCCGCAGAAGCCCTTCGTCACCAGCGGCATCCGCATCGGCACGCCAGCGATGACCACGCGCGGCTTCACCGAGATCGAGGCCGAGCAGGTCGCCGAGCTGATCGCCGACGTGCTCGACGCACCTGCGGACGAGGCGGTGCTGACCCGGGTGCGCGGCGAGGTGGCGGCGCTGTGCAGGAAATTCCCTGTCTACGGCTGATAGCCGGCGACGGAGCCCGTCGTGAAGTGCCCCTACTGCGCCGAACCGAACACGCAAGTCGTCGATACGCGTGAAAACGAGGATGGCGACACCGTCCGTCGGCGTCGGCGCTGCCTGTCCTGTGACAAGCGCTTCACCACCTACGAGCGCGTAGAGCTGCAGCTACCGCAGGTGGTGAAGAAGAACGGCAGCCGTACCGACTACGATCGCGACAAGCTCAAGGCCAGCATGATGCTGGCGATGCGCAAACGCCCGGTGACCACGGAGAGCATCGAGGCCGCCCTCGACCGCATCGAGGAAAAGCTGGTACAGCTCGCATTGCGCGAGGTGGCCTCGGACCGCATCGGCGAGTTGGTGATGCGCGAACTGAAGAAGCTCGACAAGGTGGCCTACATCCGCTTCGCCTCGGTGTACCGCAATTTCGAGGACGTCGACGAGTTTTCCGACGCGATCCGGGAAATCAAGAAGCCGCGGCATCCGCGGGCGCGCTCCTGAAGGGCGATCGCCCCGTGTCGTTCAGCACCGTCGACCACGCCAGCATGGCGCGCGCATTGCAGCTCGCGCGACGCGGGCTGAACACCACCACGCCGAACCCGCGGGTCGGCTGCGTTCTTGTCCGCGACGGCCACGTGCTAGCCCAGGGCTGGCATGAACGCGCCGGCGGCGCGCATGCCGAGGCCGCCGCCCTGCAGGCCCTTGCTGGCGCCGGCGGCAATGCGCAAGGCGCGACGGCCTACGTCAGTCTCGAACCCTGCAGCCACTTCGGCCGCACCCCCCCCTGTGCCGACGCGCTGGTTGCGGCCGGCGTGGCCCGCGTGGTGGCGGCGATGCAGGATCCCAATCCGCAGGTAGCGGGGCAGGGACTTGCACGACTGCAGGCGGCGGGAATCGCGACGGAATGCGGCTTGATGGAAGCCGAAGCACGGGACCTCAATGTCGGCTTCGTTTCGCGCATGACGCGGGGCCGGCCGTGGGTGCGGCTCAAGGTAGCGGCAAGCCTCGACGGCAAGACGGCGCTCAACAACGGCCGTTCGCAATGGATCACTTGCGGCGAGGCGAGGCGAGATGCGCATCGCTGGCGGGCCCGCTCCTGTGCCGTGCTTACGGGTATCGGCACGGTGAAGGACGACAACCCGCGCCTGACGGTGCGCGATATTCCGACCACGCGGCAGCCGCTGCGTGTCGTCGTCGACAGCCGGTTGGAGACGTCACCGGATGCGGCGATCCTCGAAGGCGGAGGCGTGCTGATCTTCGCGGCCCGTGACGATGCGACGCGCTCGGCGGCACTGGCGGCGCGCGGCGCCGAGGTGATTTGCCTGCCCAATCCCCATGGCAAGGTCGATCTGGCGGAGTTGTTGAAGGAGCTTGGCCGGCGCGGCATCAACGAGGTGCTCGCCGAGGCCGGCACGCGGCTCAACGGCTCGCTGCTGCGCGAAGGCTGCGTCGACGAACTGCTCATCTACCAGGCGCCACTGCTGATCGGCGATGCGGCACGCGGCATGTTCGGCCTGGATGAGCTCGCCGACCTGGCCGGCGCGCGCCGGCTCGACATCCTCGAGCGCCGTGCGATCGGCGCCGACCTGCGCATCCGGGCCCGCCTTGGCTAGGCGTTCCGACGACGAGGAAGAGGGGCGCCGCGATTTTCGCGGGCGCAGCCTGCTCATCAACATCCTGCGCATGATCCATGTCGGCGGGCTGGCGGGCCTGTCGGCCGCGATCCTGGCCGCAGGTGGCGATGCGGCGCGCTGGGGCGCGCTGATGTTCGTCTCGGGGGTCGGCATCGTCGCCCTCGACGCGTGGGCGAACCCGATGTACTTCCGCCAGGCCAAGGGCGTCGGCACCCTGGGCAAGCTGGGCATGGTGGCGCTGATGGTGGCCTGGGAGCCGGGTCGGGTGGGGTTGTTCTGGTTCGTCCTGTGCTTTTCGGTGCTGCTCAGCCATGCACCGGGACGCCTGCGCCACCGGCGCGTGATCTGATCAGGCGTTGGCGCCGCAGACCGGGCAGGCCGGGTCGCGCGGGATGCGGATCTCGCGCCACTCCATGCCGAGGCCGTCGAGCAGCAGCAGGCGGCCGGCGAGGCTGGTGCCGCAGCCGATCAGCAGCTTGAGCGCTTCGGCGGCCTGGACGGCGCCGATGACGCCCGTGAGCGGGGCGAAGACGCCCATCACTGCGCAGCGCACTTCTTCGACATCCTCGCTTTCCGGAAACAGGCAGTGGTAGCAAGGCGCGCCGGCCTGGCGCGGGTCGAATACCGCCACCTGGCCGTCGAAGCGTATCGCGGCGCCCGACACCAGCGGCTTGCGCTGCGTGACGCAGGCACGATTCACGGCGTGACGGGTGGCGAAGTTGTCGCAGCAATCGCGTACGACGTCGGCCAGCGCCACTTCCTCCTCCAGTCGCGCACCGGCCAGCCGTTCGCCCAGGGTGACGACGCGACACTCGGGATTCAGTTCGTTGAGGCTGCGCCGTCCCGAATCGACCTTGGCCATGCCAATCGAGTCGGTCCGGTGCAGGATCTGGCGCTGCAGATTGGTGAGATCGACGCTGTCGCCGTCGGCCAGCGCCAGCGTGCCGATGCCTGCAGAAGCGAGGTAGCAGGCCGCCGGTGAGCCGAGGCCGCCGGCGCCGACCACCAGTGCGCGGCTGCGTACGATGGCCTCCTGTCCCTCGACCCCGATCTGCGGCAGCAGGATGTGGCGGCTGTAGCGCAGCAGCTGGTCGTCGGTCATGGCTGGGAGCCCCAGGCTCCTACCTTTCCTGGCGCAACTCCGGCGGCGTGTCGTCGTGGTCGCCGTGGGGGTGGTGCTCCCAGGCCTTGGAATAGACCTCGTGCGACTTCTTGATAAGGCGCTCCGGCACGCGCAGGTTGCGCATCTGCGTCTCTTCGCAGAAGTAGACGACGGTACGCATCAGGCGGCTGTAGAGGCTGTTGTCGAGGTGGAAGCCCTGCCGGACAAGTGCCGCCTCGAGGCCCTCCATCGAGTAATCGCCGATCTCGTACCAGATCGAAAGGCTGTACGGCGCCAGGCCGTCATCGACGTCCATGCCCTCGAGACCGG
>CAYTFA010000085.1:5388-7329 GCA_964436755.1 uncultured Rhodocyclaceae bacterium
AGCTCAGCGTAGAGCTTGCGTGCTTCGTCGACGTGTTCGGGATGGCCGTGGTCGAAGCGTAGTTCGCGATGCTTGCGCGTGCCCGGCTGGGGTACGAAGGGCGCCGGACGCACGCGATGCCTGCCGTCGCGCTTTTCGTCGCGCAGTTCGCGTGCCCGCTCCGGATTCATCTTGCTCATGGCCGTCGCCGCACCGTCACCGCTTGATGATCTGCCAGGCCTTGAGCAGGTTGAGCGCCTGGCCCAGCTGGTAGTCCTTGGCCGAAGCCAGTTCCAGCGGGGCATGGGCCGCTTCCTCGCTCTCGTCGGCCTTGCCCTTCTTGCCGTTCTTGGGCGCTGCCGCCGGCTTCGGCGCAGGCTCTGCAGCTTTTTCCTTGTCGTTGCCGAGATGGCGGTCGAGGTCGGCCTCGCGCACGCGTTCGCGCGATTCGCCATTGGCGCTTTCCTCGACGACGATGTCCGGCGTGATGCCCTTGGCCTGGATCGAGCGTCCGGAGGGCGTGTAGTAGCGTGCCGTGGTCAGCTTGATGGCTGCATTGTTCGACAGCGGCAGCACGGTCTGCACCGAGCCCTTGCCGAAGGTCTGCGTGCCCATCACCACGGCGCGCTTGTGGTCCTGCAGCGCCCCGGCGACGATCTCGGAGGCCGACGCCGATCCGCCATTGACGAGCACCACGAGCGGCACCGTCTTGGCAAACGCAGGCAAGCCCTTCATGAAATCGTCGCGCTGGCCGCGCTGGTAGTCCTCGGGGACGGCCAGGTAGCGGCGCTTGGCATCGTCCGTGCGTCCGTCGGTCGAGGTGACGAGCGACTGCGCCGGCAGGAAGGCGGCCGAAACGCCGACCGCGCCGTTGAGCAGCCCGCCCGGATCGTTGCGCAGGTCGAGCACGAGGCCCTTCAGCCCCTCGCCCTTGGCTTCTTTGTCCGCCTTGGCCAGCTTCTCCAGGTGCTTGACGAGATCCGGCGTCGTCTCTTCCTGGAACTGGGTGATACGCAGGTAGCCGTAGCCGCTCTCGAGCAGCTTCGACTTAACGCTCTGCACCTTGATCTTCTCGCGCGTGACGACGATCTCGAGCGGCTTGGCCTCGCCCTTGCGCAGCACCGTCAGCTTGATCTGGGTCTTCGGCTTGCCGCGCATGCGCTTGACCGCCTCGTTCAGCGTGAGGCCCTTGACCAGGGTATCGTCGAGCTTGATGATGAGGTCGCCCGACTTGAGCCCGGCACGGTAGGCCGGCGTGTCCTCGATCGGCGCGACCACCTTCACCAGACCGTCCTCCATGCCGACCTCGAGGCCGAGGCCGCCGAATTCGCCCTGGGTGCTTACCTGCAGGTCCTTGAACGCGTCGGCATCGAGATAGGCCGAATGCGGGTCGAGATTGGCGAGCATGCCGCTGATAGCGTGCGTGATCAGCTTCTTGTCCTCGACCGGCTCGACGTAGCCCTGCTTGATGGCGTTATAGACGTCAGCGAAGCTGCGCAACTCCTCGACCGGCAGTGCGGAAACCGCAGCGTCCTTGCCGGCATTGACCGAGAAGTTCAGGCTGAGGAAGACCCCGGCTACCAGGCCGGTGGCCACCAGGCCGAATTGCTGCAACTTGCTGCCCATATGTGAACCTCGTGGAAACTTCGAACGCACGCCGCGCCGGTGCGGAACCCGCCCCGTCAGTGGCGGCCCGCCCATCGCAGCGGGTCGAACGGCTGGCCGCGATGCCGGAGTTCAAAGTATAAACCCGACTCGGGATTGCCACCGCTGTTTCCGACCGTCGCCACCGCCTCTCCGTTCCCTACCTTGGCGCCGACGGTCGCGAGCAGGGATTCGTTATTGCCGTAGACCGACAGGAAGTCGTCGCCGTGGTCGATGATCATCAGGTTGCCGAACCCGCGCAGCCAGTCGGAAAACACCACGGCACCGGCTGCCACCGCCTTGACTTCGCTGCCCTCC
>CAYTFA010000086.1:0-7299 GCA_964436755.1 uncultured Rhodocyclaceae bacterium
CACCGGCCGCACCTGGGACATGTGGAACGCCGCCGAGTACCAGGCCTTCGATGCCGCGCGCGGGATGAAGTGCGCCCATGCCACCGGCACGGTGACGAAATGGGTGGTCGAACTGCTGGAGCAGCGTCCGGCGTGACCTTCCCGCGGCCTAGCGCGCGCCGGCCGGCGCCGGGGCCGATACGCGCACTTCCCAGCCGGCCCGCTCGTCCTGCGCCAGCACTCGCGCGAGCCAGGGCAGGGTTTCCTCCAGCGCGGCCTTCAGCGTCCACGGCGGATTGACCACGAACAGCGCGCTGCCGTGCATGCCGCGGCCCGTCGTCGCCGGGCCGCTGACGGCGAGGCTGGCGTAGAGCCAGTCGACGGGCAGCTTCATCAGCTTGTCCGGCAGCGCCCGCGCCTCGATGCTGGGCAGGAAGGGCAGCCAGACCAGGAAGCTGCCGGTGGCGAAGCGCTTCAGGCCGTCCTTCAGTGCATTGATTACGCGCGGGTAGTCGCTCTTGATTTCGTACGAGGGATCGATCAGCACCAGACCGCGGCGCGAGGGCGGCGGCAGCGCGGCCTTGATCGCCTCGAAGCCGTCGACCTGCTCGACCCGGACGCGGCGCCCGGCGTCCTTGAATTCTCGCCGCAGCAGGGCGAAGTCGGTCGGGTGCAGCTCGCAGAAGCGCAGGCTGTCGCCGGCGCGCGCGAGGTGCGCGGCGAGCCAGGGCGATCCCGGGTACCAGCGCAGCTTGCTGCCGCCGTTGCAGCCGGCCAGCGCCGCCATGTAGTCGCGCATCGGCGCCGGCAGGTCGCTGCGGTTCCACAGCCGCGCGACGCCGTCGATGTATTCGCCGGTCTTCTTCGCCTCCTCGGAATCGATCGCGTAGCGGCCGGCGCCGGCGTGGGTGTCGAGGAGCAGCCAGGGCTTGTCCTTGGCGTTCAGGTGCGCGATGCACAGCGTCAGCACCAGGTGCTTGAGGATGTCGGCGTGGTTGCCGGCGTGGAAGGCGTGGCGGTAGCTGAGCATGGGGCGGCGATAGAATGCGCGGCCATGAATGATACGGGTATCCGCGTCTCCAAGCTGCTCGCCGAGCGCGGCATCTGCTCGCGCCGCGAGGCCGACGCCTACATCGAGCGCGGGCTGGTCTTCGTCGACGGCAAGCGCGTGACCGAGCTCGGCACGCGCGCAGCGCCCGATGCGGTCATTACGCTGGCGGCCGAGGCGCGGGCGGCGCAGGCGCGGCGCGTGACGGTGCTGCTGCACAAGCCGGTCGGCTACGTCTCGGGACAGGCCGAGGACGGCCATGCGCCGGCGGTGACGCTGGTCGGTACGGCAACCCAGGCCGCCGGCGATTCGCCGCGCTGGCGCCCAGAGTACATCAAGGGGCTGGCGCCGGCCGGCCGGCTCGACATCGATTCCACCGGGCTCTTGGTGCTGACCCAGGATGGGCGCGTGGCGCGTCAGCTGATCGGCGAGGATTCGACGGTGGAGAAGGAGTACCTGGTGCGCGTCGAGGGGCGCCTCGACGACAGGGGACTGGCCCTGCTCAACCACGGCCTGTCGCTCGACGGCCGCGCGCTGCGGCCGGCGAAGGTGGCGTGGATGAACGACGACCAGCTGCGCTTCGTGCTGAAGGAAGGGCGCAAGCGGCAGATCCGCCGCATGTGCGAACTGGTGGGACTGCGCGTGACGGGCCTCAAGCGCGTACGCATCGGCCGCGTGCGGCTGGCCGACCTGCCGCTCGGGCAGTGGCGCTTCCTGCGCGACGGGGAAAGCTTCTAGAGGCTGAAAATCCGCTGGTAGGCGGCGGCGCCGGAGTTGATGGCGTTGTTCAACTGCGTCGATTGCGCCTCGACCGTCTGCTGCGCGGCGGCGGCGAGCCGTTGCTGCTCGGTCTGCCGGGCTTCCAGGACCTTGGCACGGTCGGTGAGGGCATTCACGGCCTTGCCGACGTTGCCGCTGTCGGCCAGCTCGCGCGTGGCGGCGGCATCGACCTGGCGGCCGACCGTGCCCAGCGCCGTGCGCACGGCTTCCGGATTGCTCGCCAGCGCGGCCTCGAAGGCCTGGTTGTCGATGGAGAGCTTGCCGCTGGCTTCCTGGCGGATGCCGATGCTGCGCAACGCGGCGGTGGTCGCCTCGTCGGCGACGAAGGAGCGGCGCAGATCGGTTTCCGCGCTGCGCGCGCGGTTGGCTTCGACCGGCACGGCCTGCTGGCCGGTGGCGCTGCGCGCCGCATCGATGGCGCCGTTGTAGCTGGTGACGAAGGCGCTCGCGGCCTTGCGCACGTCGGCCGTGCTCGACGTCGACGTCAGGTTCTCGAGCGCACTGGCGGCGCCCTGCACGCCGGAATAGGCCGACTTCAGCTTGCCGAACGCGGAAAGCTGGACGGATGCCTGCGTGCGCTGCTGGGTGATGCGCTTGTCGGCCTTCAGCAGGGCCTGGGCGGCCGGATTGGTGGAACCGGTGCTGCTCGTGCTGCCGCTTCCACTCGTACCGTACAAGCCGGCGAGGGCGGCGCTGATGGTATTGACGGCCATGCGATTGCCTCGGCTAAGTCGATGTTCCTGTTTCAATATAGCACCGCCGGTGGCGGATACAAGGGCGGCCGGCTTGACTTGGACCGCTCCCTTGCCGAACATGGGGGCATGGACGCCCCGGAAACCGCCCCGTCGCAGCCGACCCTGTCGCCGCCCTTGCCGCCGCCCTCGCGCTCGGCGCGCCTGGCGTGGACGGTTGCCGGCGTTGCGGTGGCGGCGCTGGTGGCGGTGCTGTTCGTCGCCTACCGCCAGCCCGACCTGCTGGTCAATTTCTCGGCGCTGCGCTACTGCGGCTGATCCGCCGCCGGCGTGGCCCCGGCCACCGGCATCGGCAGTGCCAGCAGCACCTCGGCGGTGGCGTCGTCTACCCCGAGGCGGCGTACCAGGGTCTCCTGGTTGATGTGGAGCAGGTCGCGGATGCCCTTGAAGTCGTCGGGCAGGCCGGCGTCGCTCCAGCTTGTCGACGAATGGCGGGCCAGGTCCACGGCGAGCTTGACGTTGCGCACGCGCGGGTTGGCGGCGTTCTCGTGGTCCATCAACTGCGTCAGCAGTTCCGGCAGGTGCCACTGCTTGGCGAGTTCCATCTTCAACTGGAACAGCGGCACGCCGTAGATATCGGCCTGCACGTCGGCGGAGCGCCGGCGCGGCTCGGCGGCCTGGGCATCGCGCACCTGGAGGGCGATGGTGGGCGCGAAGCACCACATGAGCAGCTCGGCGAAGTCGTGCAGCAGGGCGGCCACGGTGATCTCGTCGACGTCGAGGTCGTGGCGCACGATGGCCCAGTCGCGCGCCCATTGCGCGGCGCGGCGGTTGCGCTTGACCACCTTAAGCAGGCCGAGCAGGGCCTGCGGATGCGGGCGCAGGGCGTCCTCGACCAGCGGCAGGTCGTCGAAATCGCGGAAGAAGGGAACGATGCCGATCATCATGACGGCGCGCTCGACCGTGGTGATGTCCGTGGTCTGCCGCGCGCGTCGGTTGGCCTCGATGTAGGCCAGTACGCGCAGCGTCATCATCGGGTCGCGCAGGATGGTGGCGGCGATCTGGCGGCCGCTGACGCGGTCGACGTCCTCGCGCATGGCATTCAGCTCATGCACCGTGTGGCGCAGGACCGGGATGTCGGCGGCGCCGAAGTAGGAAACCCAGGCGTCGAGGTCGGGAAGGGGCTGTTCGATCATGGCGGGCTCGGTCCCGCATCTTGGCACGAAAGCGGGCGGCGGCGATAGCCCGTGCGGGTATCAGATTTGCGGGTTTGGCCGGCCTTGCCCGAAATCCCGGCTCTTGCTAGAATGCCCGGCTTTCCTTGCTCCACCCGTTACGCATGCGGGGGGGCTGAACTCAACCACAAGGAGATTGCATGCGCCACTACGAAGTCGTTTTCATCGTGCACCCGGACCAGTCCGAGCAGGTGCCGGCGATGATCGAGCGCTACAAGACGCTCGTCACCGGCCGCAACGGAGCCATCCACCGCCTCGAGGACTGGGGCCGCCGCCAGATGGCCTACCCGATCCAGAAGGTGCACAAGGCCCACTACGTGCTCATGAACATCGAGTGCGACAACGAGACCCTGGCCGAACTCGAGCACGCGTTCAAGTTCAACGACGCGGTCCTGCGCCACCTCACGGTGAAGATGCGCAAGGCCGTGGTGACTCCCTCCCCGATGATGAAGGAGGAGAAGTCGCGCTCGCTGACGCAGGCCGAGACCAAGGCGGAGGCGCCCGCGGCCGCCTGATGGCGACGGGGGACGCACCGAGCAACCTGACGCAGCTGTCGGGTCGGCTGCTGGAGCGCGGCGCACTGCGCCGCACCCCGGCGGGAGTCCCGGTCCTCGAAGTGCTCCTCGCCCACGCCTCGACCCAGGTCGAGGCCGACGCGGAGCGCAGGGTGGAATGCGAAATGGCCTGCATCGCGATGGGGCGTACTGCCCTGGCACTGCAGGCGGCAAACCCCGGGGACGGCGTGAGACTGAGCGGCTTTCTCGCCGCGCGCAGCCTCAAGCGACGCAGCCCGATACTGCACGTGAATACTGTCGAATTCGTGGAAGGAACCGAAAATGGCATTCAAGCCGAAAAGCAAGACCGGAGTTAAGCGCAAGGACGACAAGGGCCGCGGCATGTTCAAGCGCCGCAAGTTCTGCCGCTTCACCGCCGAGAAGATCGAGGAGATCGACTACAAGGACGTCGACATCCTGAAGGATTTCATCGCCGAGAACGCCAAGATCATGCCGGCACGCATCACCGGCACGAAGACCGGCTACCAGCGCCAGCTGTCGACGGCGATCAAGCGCGCGCGCTTCCTCGCGCTGCTGCCCTACACCGACCTGCACCAGTAAGCGAGGAGCCCGCCATGCAAGTCATTCTGATGGAAAAAGTGGTCAACCTCGGCGGCCTCGGCGACGTGGTCAAGGTCAAGGACGGCTACGCCCGCAACTTCCTCATCCCGCAGGGCAAGGCCAAGCGCGCGACGGAAGCCAACCGCAAGATCTTCGAAGAGAAGCGTGCCGAACTCGAGCGCATCCAGGCCGAGGCCGTGGCCGCGGCGAAGACCGTTGCCGAGAAGCTCGAGGGCCTGATGGTGCAAATCACGCGCAAGACCGGCGTGGACGGCCGCCTGTTCGGCTCGGTGACCAACCACGACATCGCCGACGCGCTGAAGGCGCAGGGCTTCGAGGTGGACAAGGGCGCGATCCGCCTGCCCGAGGGCCCGCTCAAGAACGTCGGCGACACGCCGGTGCAGATCGCACTGCACTCCGACGTGACGGCGACGGTCACGGTGTCGGTGCTCGGCGAGCAGTAAGCCGCACCGCATCGCGCAACGGGCCTCCGGCGGCTGCCGGCGGCCCGTTTCGTTTTGGTGCGCCGCGTGCAAACGGCACACCGGATTCGCACAGGACTCCCACAGGATTTCCACAGGTTGTGCACTTAACTCCGGCGCGCCAGCGGGGTAGACTCACCGCTTCATTCCGGAGACAGCGATGGCCCAGGTTCGCGCCTTCAATCCCCCCCCACCCGTCGATGCCCAGGTTGCCGCGCTGAAGCTGCCGCCGCATTCCATCGAGGCCGAGCAGTCGCTGATCGGCGGCCTGCTGATCGACAACGCCGCGTGGGACCGCATCGCCGACATGGTGCGCGAGACGGATTTCTACCGCGACGACCATCGCCGCATCTTCCGCCACATCGGCAAGCTGATCCAGATGGGCCGGCCAGCGGACGTGGTGACGGTATCCGAATCGATCGCGCACTCGAACGAAGTCGAGCAGACCGGCGGCCTGGCCTACCTGGGCGAGATCGCCAATGCCACGCCCTCCGCTGCCAACGTGCGCCGCTACGCCGAGATCGTGCGCGAGCGCGCCGTCCTGCGCCAGTTGGTCACCGCCGGCGACGAGATCGCCGGCATGGCGCTCAACCCCGCCGGGCGCGACGTGAAGTCGGTGCTCGACGAGGCCGAACAGCGCATCTTCCAGATCGCCGAGGCGGGCGCCGCCAGCAGCGCCGGCTTCGTCGCCATCACGCCCCTGCTCGGCGACGTGGTGAACCGCATGGAGGCGCTGCTCGCGCGTGACAGCCAGTCCGACATCACCGGCGTCGCCACCGGCTTCGCCGACCTCGACAAGATGACCGCCGGCCTGCAGCCCGGCGACATGATCGTCGTCGCCGGCCGCCCGTCGATGGGCAAGACCGCGTTCGCCCTCAACATCGCCGAGCACGTCGGCATCGAGCTGCGCCTGCCGGTGGCGATCTTCAGCCTGGAAATGTCCGGTCCGCAGATTGCCACGCGCTTCATCTCCTCGGTGGGCCGCATCGACCAAAGCAAACTGCGCAGCGGGCGCCTTTCCGACGACGAATGGGACCGCATGACCGTGGCCCTGGGCAAGCTTCACGACGCGCCGATCCACATCGACGAGACCGGCGCCATCAACTCGACGGACCTGCGCGCGCGGGCGCGCCGCCTGCACCGCCAGTTCGGCAAGCTCGGCCTGATCGTGATCGACTACCTGCAACTGATGAGTTCGACGCGCGACAACGAGAACCGCGCCACCGAGATCTCCGAGATCTCGCGCTCGATCAAGGCCCTCGCCAAGGAACTGCAGGTGCCGGTGATCGCGCTCTCGCAGCTCTCGCGCAAGGTCGAGGAGCGCAACGACAAGCGCCCGCTGATGAGCGACCTGCGCGAATCCGGCGCCATCGAGCAGGACGCCGACATCATCCTCATGATGTACCGCGAGGAATACTACAAGCCGGACACCCAGGACAAGGGCGTCGCCGAAGTCATCATCGGCAAGCACCGTAACGGTCCGACCGGCACCGTGCCGCTCACCTTCCTCGGCGAGTACACCCGCTTCGAGAACCACGCATCGGGTTCGTATCGAACCTGACGTTTGGCTTCACCCGGCCTACGAGCGAGTTCGACCCGAAGCGGACGGACAGCCATCAAGAGGTCGGGGGGGCGGGAAACCGATAACAGCGGTCGCCCCGGATTGCCTGTCACCGACACCTGCTCGGCCAAAGCTGAATTACTTGCATACATTGCCGAATGGGAAATGTATGCCAGTGAACTGGCCCTGCTAGAGTCGGCTAGGCTGCAAAGCCAACTACCTCACTGACGGGGAAAACAAGCTGTGCTTCATTCAACTTTGGACTCACTTTATGGATAGCAACGAAAAGTAGAACTCAGCAAGTCCCACAATGGCAATCTGTTTATCACGCCGGCGATCAGTAGCGCAAGCTGGGGATCTATGACGCAAACTTGGCGTGTGGTGACGATTCGCTACATATGATCGCT
>CAYTFA010000087.1:0-7283 GCA_964436755.1 uncultured Rhodocyclaceae bacterium
AACATCACCACGTCGGGCGGCGGCAGCTTGTCCGGGCGGAAGTGGTTGTTGAAGAAATGCACCGTGAACAGGAACACCGCGGCAAGGAAGGCTTCTTCGCCGTGTATCAGGGTGGCGACGTTGAAGGTCCAGCCCGGCAGGTAAGTCGCCGTCACGTGCGGGAAGGCCAGCATCAGGCCGCTCCAGCCGATGATATTGACACCCCAGAACACCGCCCAGTAATCGAACTTCTCGAAGTAGGTCCAGCGGTCGAACAGCGGCTTCTCGCCCTTGCCGAGGAACCACTTGAACATGCCCCAGCAGTCCTTGAAGTCCTTCCAGTTCGGGATGAAGGAGTCCGGCCCGAACCAGCGGAAGGTCTTGCTCCTGAGCAGCTTCTGCATCACATAGACGAAGTGGATCATGAAGATGCCGACGAAGAGGAAGGCACAGATGCGGTGGATCAGGCCGAGGTTCTTCGGTCCGCCCACCGCCTTCGCGACCAGCGGCGCCCAGCTGCTGTCGGCGTAGAGCGCAGCGGTGCCGGTCAGCACCAGGGTCATGGTGATCAGGGCAAAGGCCAGGTGGGCGATACGCCAGCCCCAATGGAAGCGCTGGATGAACTGGACCTTTTCATCGACCTGCAGGCCGCGCATGTCGATGCGGGCGTGATGCTTGCCTGCCTTGCGGTCCATCCACTCGCGGTAGTACCACAGGCCCGAGTGCGCCCAGAAGAAGGCGAAGACGAAGATCAGCAGGCCGACCATGAACTTGGTCGCGATGTACATCTGCGGGTACTTGTCGAAGTCGTGCGCATTGGCGTGCGGGCCGAAGGTGACGAAGCCCGGGGTGGCGTCGTGCATGCCCGGCTTCTTGTCGCTGTGGCACTTCTGGCAGGTCTTCAACCGGTTCTTCTCATGCACCTTGGACTTCGGGTCCTTGGAGGGCAGGATGGCGTGGCTGCCATGGCAGTCGAAGCACTTGGCGGTGTAGGTGTATCCGAGCGAATTGACCTGGCCGTGATAGGAGGTCTTGTAGGTCTGGTAGGCGTCCTTGTGGCAGTTGCCGCAGTTCTCGGTGATGGTCATCTTGCCCTTGTCGGATGACGCCCCGACGATGTCGTGCGTGGTGTGGCAATCCGAACAGACGGCGGTCTTGAGGTTCTTCTTGTCGTTCGCTTCCTTGCCGTGGGCGGAACTGTTCCAGTCTTCGAGCTGGTCGGTGTGGCACTTCTCGCCGCAGACGGTGGGCACGGTGAGGTGCCATTCCTTGCGCTCCTGGGTGCCGCGCGCCGGGACGTCGAAGGTATGGACGTTGTGGCAGTCGCTGCAGGTGGCCTTCTTCCGGGTCGGGTCGTCCTTGTCCGGAGTGGCATGGAAGGACTTCTGGTAGGCGTTGATGTTGTCGACGACGATGCCCAGGCGCGGCTTGGCGTCGGCCTTCTTGTCCTTCTGCAGGGCGGCCCAGAGGTCAAGGTGGCACTGGGCGCAGTCGGCCTTGGGCGCTCCGGACACACGCGCGTGCGGCGACTTGCTGTCCACGATGTCCTTGTGGCAGGCGACGCATTCCATCTTGGCGTGCACGCCCTTGGCGTACTTGTCCGGGCTGATGGCCGGCAGGGCACGCTTGTCGCCGCTGAGCGTGGGCATTTCGATCTTGCCCTTCTTCCCGTCGTGGCAGCTTTCGCACGTGGCGTTGTCGAGTTTGGCCGCCTCGGCAGGCGCGGGGGCGGCCTGGACATTCAGTCCGACGAAGGCGGCAATGCAGACGAGGAGGGAAAGGACGACGCGGGACGACAGGCGGCGGGAGCCCATGGTGTGTGCTTTCAGGGAATGCATCGACGACGAGGGTCGCGGGGGAGCGCGCGGCGCGATCCCGGGTTGGCGCCCCGAGGCCGCGCGGCGGCCGGGGCGCCTAGGGGCGGATCAGCGCGACAGGATCCATTGCGCGAGATTCTTCATCTGCGCCTGGTCCTTGGTCTCGATGATCTTGTGGTCTTCTTCGCTGCCGTCTTCAAGCTTGACCTTCTTGCCTTCCGTCATCTGCTTGATGGCGTCGGCTTCGGTCAGCTTCTTCTCCTTGTACTTCGCCGCAATCTTCTTGTACGACGGCCCCTTCTTCGTCTTGTCCACCGCGTGACACTTGAAACAGTCGTTCTTCTTCGCCAGCGCCTGCGCCGCTTCTTCGTCGACTGCGTATACCGGATTGAAGCAAGTCATGCCGACGAGCAGGGAACCAGCCAGGATGAGAGACGCGCGCGGTTTCATAATCAACTCCAGTCAATTGGTTGGGACCACAATCACCACGGCGCCAGTGGGAGTATCGGAACATCGCATGGTGCTCGTCGCCTCCTGCCGCTGGATGGCGGATGCGCGACCTTAGCCGGGCGGCGACCCCGCTGTCAATCGGACGATTCCTACTCCCCGTTCCCCAACCAATTCATGGAAACACGCTGGCGGGCCTCACCGGAACCATATCGTGAGGCCCGTGCCACCCGCCGATCGGAACTGAACGAGCGCGATGCATCCAGATCCGAAGCGCACAGCAAAGATGCGGGCCGTGCAACCATCCATCGTTACCGCTACTACTTGATCAGGCCCCTCGCCTTCATGCGATCGCAGGCGTTTGCGCGCGGTGCAGGCAGCGTCTTTCCTTGTTCCTTGGCCCTGGCTTCCATTGCCACGTGGTGTTCGGCCTGGTAGGCCTTGCACTCGTCGTAGGTCTTGAACGATCCCATCTTCTGGCGATGAGCTGCGCGCTCGTCCGCCGACATCATGGACCAGCCCGCGGTATTGCCCTGCTTGTATGCCATGCGGCAGCGACCCGGACCCATGCCACCCATGCCGCCCATACCACCCATGCCGGGGCCCATGCCACTCATGCCGGAACCCATACCACCCATACCGGGGCCCATGCCGCCCATGCCCCTCATGCCACCCATGCCGGGACCCATGCCGCCCATGCCGGGACCCATGCCGCCCATGCCCGGGCCCATGCCGGGCGCAGGCTGCTGGGAATTTCCGGATTGGGCCCATACGGGGATCGATAGCGCAAGCCCGGCAATTGCAGCAACGGCAAACTTGATCGTTTTCATGATTGCTCCTTTCGGTTGAGGGGAAACGCCTTCTTCAATGCTTGTCTGGCGCCATTATGCGCCGGCCACGGCAATGGCAACGACGACGAAACCCAGTACAAGATTGAGCAGCACCAGCGGCCGGATTGCGTTCATCGCCGCACCGGCCGCCGGCCAGTCCTGAACCGCGACAGCAGCGCGCATCGGGCGGTGATGACGTACGACGATCCAGACAAAGATCGCCGTCATGACAGCCGCGATGCCGGCCATTGCATGCCAGTTCCAGGGCCCGGCCCCGGCGGACTGGGCCAAGCGCAGCAGGCCGCTGCCCCACAGCAGCACGAGCGCCCATCCCACGGCGGCGAAGAACCGACCGAGCACCGCCGCCAGCAACGGCAACCGCTGTGCCGGCTGAAGTTGTGCCGCAGCCACCGGACGCAGGCACACGTGCGCAAAGAACATGCCCCCAATCCAGACGATCACGGCGGAAAGATGCAGCAGGACAAGCAGTCGATTCATGAGGCCGCTCCCAGATGATCCGACCAATTATAGGTTCGCACCGCCACCCTCTGGCGCGCTGTCCTTCGCGCAGGCAGAATGGCGCCATCGTATCCTGTGCCTGCCATGGTCAGTCGTAGACAATTCCTGCGCGGTGATTTCAAGTCGCGCCCGCCACCGCAGCGGCCGCCGTGGGCACTGGCAGAAACCCTGTTCCTGCGCGCATGCACTCGCTGCCTGGAATGCATTCCCGTGTGTCCGACAGGGATCCTGATCGTGTCGGGAGGCTATCCCGAAGTGAACTTCACGCGTGGCCACTGCACCTTCTGCGGTGCCTGCGCCAAAGCGTGCCGACCGGGGGCCCTGCAGGATTCGGAAACCCAAATCTGGCCATGGCCGATCAAGGCACAGGTGGCGACGCACTGCCTGCCACAGCGGGGGGTCGAATGCCGCGTCTGCGGCGAGCACTGCGAGGCTTCCGCGATCCGCTTCAGCCCGCGCGCCGGAGGACCGCCGATTCCGGAGATCGACGAGGCGGCCTGTACTGGATGCGGCGCCTGCGTCGCACCCTGTCCGGCCGCCGCGATCGTCGTGCGCTGAGGCGGCCGGCGTCCCCGGCGGTAGCCGCCGGGGCCATCAGTGCCTGACTACTGCTTGATGTTGCCGATGAAGCGGTTTTCGACCAGGGCCGGTGCATCGATCTGCGGCACATGGCACTGCGTGCAGTTGTGGCGTCCGGCATCGAACTTCTTGGTGCCGGCAACGAAATGGCTGTCACCCAGTTTGGGCGCGTTCTTCTTGACGTAGTTGTCCATGCCATGGCAATCAAGGCACTGATTCTCGGCCAGGGTGACTTCGTCGAAGTTTTCAACGGCATGCGGAATGACCGGTGGCTGCGTGCTGAACGTGCGCGCGATTACCGGTTGCGTACCAGGCCGCTTGCCGGCATAGGTGGTTGCCGCCGGCGCCACGTCGGGCGCCGCAACGTCGGTGCCCCGCATCGACACAAGGGGCTCGAAGGCGGCGCAACCCACGATCACGGACAGCAGAGATGCCAGAAGCACGGTGACGGTCTTGTTCATGTTTGACTCCCCAGACGATAGTGGTCGTTAATCATTTCGGCGCCGCGTGCGGAACGCCGGTCACAGGTACAGCAGTAGTATTGAAACGGGTGCCGAAGGCGAATACGTCCTTCGAACAGACATCGATGCAGCGGCCGCAATTGGTGCAGTTGGCCTCGAGAATGACCGGCGGCGTGCCGTCGATCGACTTCAGTGCCGGGCGAATCACCTGCGGCTCCGGGCAGACGGCGAAGCAATCCATGCAATCGTTGCATGCGTCGCGCGCCGGAAGCCTGACCCGTAGCAGCGAAAAGCGGCCGATCAGGCTGTAGAAGGCGCCAACCGGGCACAAGTGCCCGCACCAGCCATGGCGCATGACGAACAGGTCGAAGAGAAATACCGCAAGCAGGACGGCCCAGGCCAGGCCGAGCCCGAAGATCAGGCCCCGGTGCATCATCGACACGGGGTTGACCATTTCCCAGGCGATGCTGCCGGTGAGTGCAGCGAGGACCAGCACCATACCCAGCATCCAGTAGCGCGTGGCGCGACCGATGTGCGCACTGCCCTTGATGCCCAGGCGAACACGCAGCCAATGTGCAAGATCGGTGAGCAGGTTCACCGGGCATACCCAGGCGCAGTAGCTGCGGCCACCGACCAGCAAATAAAGCAGAAGGACGATCGCCAACCCGGTCCAGGCCAGCTTCTCCGGCCACTGCCGGGCCAGCACAGATTGCAGCAGGACGAAGGGGTCGGCGAGCGGCAGGAAGTTCAGCGTGTAGCTGAAATTGAGGTTGCCCTTGACGACCCACCAGCCGAACCACGGGCCCACTAGGAACAACAACAGGATGCCGATCTGGCTGGCGCGGCGCAGGATCAGCCACGCATGCGCCGCACGCCAGCCCTTGGCGGCGACGGCTTCCGCGCCAGGGCGTGCCGGGGTCGGCTTCACAGCTTGCCTCCCTGCAGGGCCTTGGGCAGCGCACTGCTGCTACCGGGCGGCACGCCAGCGGCACCGGCACCTGGCAAGGCATCGGCCGGCGCTGCCGGCGAGAGCCCCTTGCCCAGCTCATATTTCATGCCCTCGGGCAGGTTGAATTCGTGCGGCACGTCGGGCGCGACCAGGCTGCCGCCGGCCTTCTCCTTTTCCACCCAGCCCAGCCGGTAATGCGAACTGAGCTGGCCCTTGGCCATGTAGAGCGGGAACACCTTGATGGATGCCACCTCGGTGGGGCAGGCCTTCTCGCACTTGCCGCAGCCCGTGCAATGCTCCGAGTGCACCACCGGGATGAACAGGGTATGGCGGCCGGTTCGGGCATTGGTTTGCGGATCGAGCGTGATCGCCTTGTCGATCACCGGACAAATGCGATAGCAGATGTCGCAGCGCAGACCGAGGAAGTTGAGGCAGGTCTCGTGGTCCACCAGCACCGCAAGACCCATCTTCGACTTGTTGATGTCCTTCAGCGAGTGGTCGAGTGCGCCGGTCGGACAGGCCTTGACGCAGGGGATGTCCTCGCACATCTCGCACGGAGCCTGGCGCGCGACAAAGTAAGGCGTCCCCGTCGCGATGGGCTCCTCGGGCTTGGCGAGGTGCAGGATGTCGAACGGACAGTCGCGTACGCACATCCCGCAGCGGATGCAGGCGGCAGAGAAGCGATCCTCCGTCAGCGCGCCGGGCGGCCGTATGGCCGCGGGAGGCAGGGCCTTGGCATGCCGCGCGTAGAGCCCGACACCCAGCCCCAGCAGGCCGACGCCGCACGCCATGCGCGCGGTGTCGGCAAGGAACTGGCGTCGCGCTGCGACGCTGGGCTTGCTCTCGCTGTCCATTTGCCATGGACGGGGCGCGCGATGAAGTTACGCTACCCCGTCTTCTCCGGACGTTCCGCTCAGGCCTTGACGACCTTGGCCGCGCACTTCTTGAAGTCGGTCTCTTTCGAGATCGGGCAGGTCGCGTCGAGCGTGAGCTTGTTGACCAGGCGCGACTCGTCAAAGAAGGGAATGAAGATCAACCCTTCCGGCGGCTTGTTGCGGCCCTTTGTGTCCACACGCAACTGGATCTCGCCGCGGCGCGTCGAAACCTTGACCACGTCGTTGCGCTTGAGGCCGCGCTTCTCTGCATCCTTCGGGTGCATCCAGACAACGGCATCCGGGAAGGCCTTGTAGAGCTCAGGGGCGCGCCGGGTCATCGAACCGGTGTGCCAGTGCTCGAGCACACGACCGGTGCAAAGCCACAGGTCGAATTCCTTGTCCGGCATTTCCGCAGCCGGCTGATAGGGCAGCGCGAAAATCTTCGCCTTGCCGTCCGGGTAGCCATAGAAGCGCACCTTCTCGCCGGCCTTGACGTAGGGGTCGTAGCCTTCGCGGAAGCGCCACAGCGTCTCCTTGCCATTGACCACCGGCCAGCGCAGGCCGCGCACCTTATGGTAAGTATCGAACGGGGCCAGGTCGTGCGCGTGGTCGCGGCCGAATCCCGCGTACTCCTCGAACAGGCCCTTCTGCACGTAGAAGCCGAAGGCCTCGGATTCGTCGTTGGTGTAGCCTGCCCAAGCGTGGGCATGAATCGCCGGCATGTCGGCCTTTGCGAACTTGTTCACCTGGCCGTTCGCGTAGAGCACGTCGTACAGCGTCTTGCCCTTGAGTTCCGGCGCCTTGGCCAGCAGGTCGGCCGGCCAGAC
>CAYTFA010000088.1:0-7270 GCA_964436755.1 uncultured Rhodocyclaceae bacterium
GGAGCCCGTGAAGATCGTCGACCGCGCTCGCGACATGATCCGGTTGTCGGGATTTACCGAAGACGAGATCAGGATCGAGTTCACCGGCCTGCGCCCCGGCGAGAAGCTCTACGAGGAGCTCCTCGCCGACGGCGAAGCGACGCTGCCGACGCCGCATCCCAAGCTGCGCATCGCCAAGCCGTCGCAGGCGCCGGACGCTGCGTGGCTTGCCGAACTCGAGGAATGGCTCGCCGCGCCGTGGCGCGATGAGGCGGAGACCAAGGCTGGACTCAGGCGCTGGGTGCCCGAATATCGCCCCGCAACGCACTGAAGGCATCGACGACCTCGTCGATGCCGATATCGCTCACCTCCAGCGAAGGCTTCTGCAAAAGGCGGTAGGGCACGCCCCAGGGCCGCCAGCGCGCGGCGCCTGAATTGCCAAACAGGCAAACAATGGGTTTCCCGAGGCCGGCGGCGAGGTGCATTGCACCGCCGTCGGCGCAGACGAGCGCATCGCATTCGGCCAGGGCGGCGATCAGGTCGGCCAGTCGATGCGTCGGCCGCGCGACCACCGATGCCCGATTGCCGATCCGTTCCAGTATCTCGTGCGCCTTCTCGTCGTCGCCCGGATGCATCGGGTTGTCGGCCGGGCCGGGCGACCAGAGCAGCATGAAGCGTGTGGGTTCGCGGGCGGCGAGCGCCGCAATGGCGTCGGCAAAATGAGCGGCTGCCCAACGCTGGGAAGGCTTGCGGGCACTGACATGGATGCCGACCGTAAGCATCGACGATGGTGCGACGACGGGACCGACCACCCGGCACGGCGGCGGTGCGCCTTCAATGCCGAAGGCCGAGCCGAGCCGAAAGACATCCTCGACCTCGTGGCGCCCCGCGTTGTCGGGCGACAGGGCCACGTCGAGCCGATCCGGTGGCCCGAAGCCCACCACCCGCCGTGGCGCAAGCCAGCGCGCCTGCGCCAGCAGGCGCGGCTGGAAGGCCGGGTTGGCGAGGATTACGTCGTCGAGCTTCATTGCGCGCAGCCGGTGCATCATGCGCAGCCTGCGCCAGAGGATTGCGGGCAGGAATTCCCCGGCAGCGCGGTGCTTTGCCTTGGTATAGACCAACGCCTCGTCGACATCCGGATTGCCATGCAGCACAGGCGCGTTGTAGCTGTTGGCCAGCACGCCGATCCACGCGTCCGGCAGCCGGTTGCGCAACGCGCTTATCAGCGGGGTAGTGCATACGAGGTCCCCGATGTTGTCGCGACGAACGATGAGAATCTTGCGGGCGGGCTCGGGGCTCACGGTAAACTCGCGCGATGGCGACTTATGCGATTGGCGACGTGCAGGGATGCTTCGAACCGCTGCAACGCCTGTTCGACTATATCAGCTTCGACCCGGCGGCTGACCGCATCTGGTTCGTCGGTGACTTGGTCAATCGCGGCCCGCAGTCGGCCGACGTGCTGCGCTTCGTCCGGGGGCTCGGCAGCAGCGCAGTCGTGGTGCTCGGCAACCACGACCTGCACTTGGTCATGCAGTCGGAAGGCTATGGCAAGCCCAACCGCGAGGACACCTTCGGCGACGTGCTGGCGGCTCCCGACCGTGCCGAATTGCTCGACTGGCTGCGCGCCCAGCCCCTGTGCCATGTCGAGGCGCGCTGGGCGATGGTTCACGCCGGACTGCTGCCGGGGTGGACGGTGGCCCAGGCCAGATCGCTTTCCGCGGAGGTGTCCGCTGCCCTGACCTGCGCGGACTACCGGGAGTTTCTCGCCAACATGTGGGGTTCCGAGCCCGCTGCCTGGGACGACAGCCTCATCGGCTGGGACCGCCTGCGCGTGGTGGTGAATGCGATGACACGCATGCGCTTCATTACGCCGGGAGGTGCCATGGAATTCCGTGCACCGGGAGCGAAGGGCCCTCCGGAAAAGGGTCCCGCCGGTTGCGTTCCCTGGTTCGATGCCCCCGCGCGCCGCAGCGAGGACCACGTCATCGTCTGCGGCCACTGGTCGGCGCTCGGCTTCCGCGACCAACCCAACCTGCTTGCGCTCGATACCGGGTGTCTGTGGGGCGGCAGCCTGACTGCGGTCAGGCTCGAAGACCGGCGGGTGTTCCGCCAGCCGTGCCCGCAACAATCCCGTCCGTCGGGATGGGACTGAAGGGCGCCGTTCGAAGCCTGGGCTAGTGCGATACGCGGGTGGCGCCGCCGCCTGAAAGCACCCGCACCCGCTCGCCCACGCGGAAGGCCTCGTCGGCCTCCTGAGTTACCGCGATCAACTGGCCGTTGTCGAGCTTGATGGTGATTTCAAGGCCTTCCTTCTTGTTGACCTTGTCCTCGATCGCCTGACCGGCGATGCCGCCGGCGACGGCGCCCAGGATCGAACCGACCGTGGAGCCCTTGCCGTGCCCGATTTCGCTGCCGGCGACGCCGCCGACCGCCCCGCCGGCGACGGCACCGACGCCGCTGCGGGCGGCTTCGATGGTGACGTTGCGCACCGATTCGACCACGCCCATTCTCACGTGCATCTCGGAACGTGCCTGGGAGCGCGAGTAGGTCGATCCGGATTCGCTGGTCGCACATGCGGAAAGCAGCAGTGCAGCAAGAACTGCGGCGGCAGGCCGGAGGAGGGTGAGATTTGGTTTGCTCATGACGGTTGTTTCCTTACCAGAGGGTTTCCCCGAACGCCGCGCGATAGCGGCTGCCGATGTCGTCCCGCGATAGCTTGTGGTTCTGCCCGCCACGGTGGGCAATCTTGATGGCGCCCATCAGCGAGGCAAGACGGCCGGTCCTTTCCCATTCCCACCGGTTCGCGATGCCATACAGCAGTCCGGCCCGGTAGGCGTCTCCACACCCCGTCGGATCGATCAACGCTTCCGGCGCCGCGGCGGGAATTTCGATACGGCGTCCCTGCGCATATATCTCCGAGCCGCTACCGCCCAGCGTGACGATCAAAGCATTTACCTCTTCGGCCAGTTGTTCCAGTGACCGGCCCGTCCGCTCGGTGAGCAGCTTGGCCTCGTAGTCGTTGACCGTGCAGTAGTCAGCGAGTTTCAGGAAGGCGAGCAACTCGTCGCCGTCGAACATCGGCAGACCCTGGCCCGGGTCGAAGATGAAGGGTATGCCGACCTGCCGGAACTCGCGCGCATGTTGCAGCATGCCGTCGCGGCCGTCGGGAGAGACGATGCCGAGGCCGACGTTATTGGCATCCGTCACCTTGTTCAGGTGCGACTGGGTCATCGCTCCGGGGTGGAAGGCCGTGATCTGGTTGTCGTCGAGGTCGGTGGTGATGAAAGCCTGTGCCGTGAAGCTGCCCGGAACGTCGCGCACGTGCGTCGCTTCCAGGCCCAGTTGCTTCAGGCGATGCATGTAGGGGCCGCTGTCATCCCCAATGGTCGCCATGATGAGCGGCTCGCCACCGAGCAGCTTCAGGTTGTAGGCGATGTTGCCGGCACAGCCGCCGAACTCCCGGCGCATGTCCGGAACGAGGAAGGCGACATTGAGGATGTGTATCTGCTCGGGCAGGATGTGGTTCTTGAAGCGGTCGCCGAACACCATGATCGTGTCGTAGGCGATGGAGCCGCAGATGAGGGTCTTCATGGGATAGTGCCCGGAGTCAGGGATAGAAGAGGTAAAGCCGGTAACCGCTGGCAGCAAGGCCGCCCGCATCGATGACGACGCTGGCCTGCACATCCGCATTCGCCGGCATGCCTTCGGCGAGCGGAGTCTTCGCGGCCAGGTAATCAGCCGGCGTCAGCACCTTGCGGGCGACCGCCTTGTCGGCGGTGTCGGTAAGCGTCAGTTCGAGGTGCGGGAACTGCTGAGCGAAAGGCGCACGATTCTTTATCGTGGCGGTCATGACGAGTCGGCCCGTCGTCCCGCCATCCGGGTGCAGGTCCGACGCTTCGATCGAGACCAGCCCTGCTTTCGCCGGCAGGCCGACATCGCATCCTGCGACGTCGCATAGGGTGGTTAGCGCCGGCCGCAGGTCCGGCCACAGCGTGGCCAGTTCGACGCGGAAGGCAAGCAAAGCCTGCGCCGCCAGCGCTACAAGCGCGATGCTGCTGCCCAGGGCCCAGGGCCAGCGCCTGCGTGGCCGGGATGTTTGCGCGATGGCTTCATCCCAGGGGGCTTCGCCCTCCGTATCCGCCAGGGCCTCGTTTGCCTCGAGCGCGTCTGCGTCCGGCGCCGCCGCCACGGTATCCAGGTGTTCCACAACTGGCGAGGCTTCGCCGTCGATATCGGTGTCCGTTACCGCCGCCGTCTCGGCAGTCCATGTGCCGGTGTCGGCGATTGATGTTGCGGCGGGTTCCGGGTCCGGAAGCTCCGTGGGCGCCATTTCGACCTCGGGGGTCGTATCGTCACCCGTGCCGGGAAACCAGGATTCAGCGGTACGGGCGACCTCGGCCGTGGTATCTGGTGAGGGCGGGGGAGCGCTTTCCTCCGCCCGCAATTCCTCCATCGCGTTGGCCGGAACCTCAGGGTGAACGATGACCGGTGCCGGGTCCGCACCCCTCGCCGCATGGGCAAGCGCCAATGCCGGTTCCTCGATCAGGCTGTCGAGCGCATTGAAGACATGCTGGCATTGGCCGCAACGAACGCGACCGGAGCGAACCTTGATCTGATCTGCCGTAACGCGGAAATGCGTGGCGCAACCCGGGCAGCGCGTCAGCATTGGCGACCTTCCAGGCGAACCCAGCCGTCGCGCACGCCGCCCACGGCCAGGGGGATGTAGGCCGCGTAGGCCGCGATCACCGCATCGGCCTGCGCCTCGAGTACGCCGGAGAGCACCATGCGGCCGCCGGACGCGACCCGTTCGGCCAGCAGCGGGGCCAGGACACAGAGCGGGTTGGTGAGAATGTTGGCGATCACGATGTCGAAGCGTTCGGGAAGCGGATCCCGCGAATGGCGCAAGGTGATTTCTACTCCGTTTGCAGCCGCATTGTCGCGCGCGGCAATCAGGGCATTCTCGTCGATATCCACGCCGAGCACCGACCTGGCGCCGAGTCGGGCGGCCGCGATGCCCAGGATGCCCGAGCCGCAGCCATAGTCGAGGACCGCTTCGCCACCGCGCAACGAACCGGCAAGCCACTCCAGGCAAAGCGCGGTCGTCGGGTGGGAGCCGGTGCCGAAGGCCAGCCCCGGGTCGAGAACGAGGTTGAGCGCCTCGGGGTCGGGAGCCGCATGCCAGGACGGCACGATCCAGAGCTTTTCCGAAATCCGGATGGGGTCGAACTGCGATTGGGTCAGGCGTACCCAGTCCTGCTCGGCGACTTCCTGGATTTCCACATCGGCCGGAACATCGATGCCCGCAGCCGTCACGGCAACATCGATCAGGCTCCTTAGGTCAGCGGTGGGCTCGAACAGCGCGACCACCCGGCTTTCGCTCCACAGTGGTGTCGCCAGCGGCCCGCGGCCGTCCGGTTCGCCAAACTGGGGCGTTTCCGCCGGCGTGCCGGCCTGGGCGTCCTCGACGCTGACCGAGATTGCACCGGCGGCCAGCAGCGCATCGGACAGGCGCTCGGCGTGCGCGGCGTCCGTGTCGAGCGCGACGCTGACCCACATGCCGGCTAACGGCCCTTGGCGGCTTCGCCCTTGGCGGCGAGCTTCTCTTCCAGATAGTGGATGCTGGTCCCGCCCTTGATGAAACGCTCGTCGAGCATCAGGTCTTGGTGCAAAGGGATGTTGGTCTTGATGCCGTCGACCATCATTTCCGAAAGCGCGATGCGCATGCGGCGAATCGCCTGCTCCCGTGTATCGCCGTAAGCGATCACTTTCCCGATCATCGAGTCGTAATTGGGCGGAACCGTGTAGCCCGAATACGCGTGCGAATCGACGCGGATGCCGGGCCCGCCCGGCGGGTGCCAGTTCGAGATCCTTCCAGGCGAGGGAACGAACTTGAACGGATCCTCGGCGTTGATACGGCATTCGATGGCGTGGCCACGCAGTTCGATATCGCGCTGCTTGAACCAGAGCTTTTCACCCGCCGCGATCCGGATCTGCGCCTGGACGATGTCGATGCCGGTCACGAGTTCGGTCACCGGGTGCTCGACCTGGACCCGCGTGTTCATCTCGATGAAGTAGAACTCGCCATTCTCGTAGAGGAATTCGAACGTGCCGGCACCGCGGTAGTTGATCCGCCGACAGGCCTCTGCACAGCGGTCGCCGACGCGGCCAATGATGCGACGGGGAATCTCGGGGGCCGGCGCCTCTTCGATCACCTTCTGGTGGCGGCGCTGCATCGAGCAGTCGCGTTCGCCCAGGTACACCGAGTTGCGATGCGCATCGGACAAGACCTGGATTTCCACGTGGCGCGGGTTTTCCAGGAACTTCTCCATGTAAACGTTGGAGTTGCCGAAGGCGGCGCCGGCCTCGCTGCGCGTCATGTTTACCGCGTTGATCAGGGCAGCCTCGGTATGCACCACGCGCATGCCGCGTCCGCCGCCGCCGCCGGCCGCCTTGATGATCACGGGGTAGCCCACGGCGCGACCGATCTTGATGATCTCCTTGGGATCGTCCGGCAGCGTTCCATCCGAACCGGGAACACAGGGAACGCCCGCGTCCTTCATTGCGTTCTTGGCGCTGACCTTGTCGCCCATGAGCCGGATCGTTTCCGGACGTGGTCCGATGAAGGCGAAACCCGAGCGTTCGACGCGCTCGCCGAAGTCGGCGTTTTCCGACAGGAAGCCGTAACCCGGGTGGATTGCCTCCGCATCGGTAACCTCGGCCGCCGAAATGATGGCCGGAATGTTGAGGTAGCTCTGGCTGGACGGGGCGGGCCCGATGCAGACGGACTCGTCGGCGAGCTTGACGTATTTCGCTTCGGTATCCGCCTCGGAATGCACGGCGACGGTGCGCACGCCGAGTTCGCGGCAGGCGCGCAGGATGCGCAGGGCGATTTCGCCGCGGTTGGCGATCAGGACTTTACCGAACATGACTTCCCCTCGCGGCGAAACCGCCCTTGCGGCCTGCGGCCGCGGAGCGATCTGGCTGCGCTGCTGTGCTGCCTCGCGGCGGCTGGCCGCCCCGGTTGGCGATCGCTTTCGTGTCGAACATGGTCAGCCGATCACGAACATGGGCTGGCCGTACTCCACGGCCTGGCCGTTCTCGACCTGGATCGACTTGACAACGCCGGCGATATCCGCCTCGATTTCGTTCATCAGCTTCATCGCCTCGATCACGCAAAGCGTGTCACCCGCCTTGACCGACTGTCCAACCTCGACGAAGGGGGCGGCATCAGGGCTGCTGGCGCGATAGAAGGTGCCAACCATCGGCGCCTTGATCACATGGCCTTCGGGCT
>CAYTFA010000089.1:0-7264 GCA_964436755.1 uncultured Rhodocyclaceae bacterium
TCAGGTCGATCGGGTCGAGCACATTGCCCTTCGACTTGCTCATCTTCTGGCCTTCCGCGTCGCGGATCAGGCCGTGCACATAAACATCCCGGAACGGGATCCTGCCGGTGATGTGCTTGGTCATCATGACCATGCGCGCCACCCAGAAGAAGATGATGTCGAAGCCGGTGACCAGCACAGTCGAGGGCAGGTAGAGGTCGAGCGCGGTGTTCGACTTGGCAGGCCATTCCGGCGTCCAGTCGAGTGTCGAGAATGGCCACAGAGCTGAGGAGTACCAGGTATCGAGCACGTCGGGGTCACGCTCGAGGCCGCCCGTGTAGCCGTCCTGGCGCGCCTGGGCGTAGGCCTCGGCCTCGTCGTGGGCGACATAGCAGCGACCGTCGTCGCTGTACCATGCCGGAATCTGGTGTCCCCACCAGAGTTGGCGCGAGATGCACCAATCTTGGATGTTGTTCAGCCACTGGTTGTAGGTGTTGACCCAGTTCTCGGGCACGAAGCGGATCTCGCCCGAGGCCACGCATTCCAGCGCCTTGCCGGCGATGCTCTTGCCGTCCGAATTTGGCCCACTCGCGGGTTTGGACATGGCGACGAACCACTGGTCGGTCAGCATTGGCTCGATGACCGCATTGGTACGGTCGCCGCGCGGCACCATCAGCTTGTGCGCCTTGGTCGAAACAAGCAGGCCCTGTGCCTCGAGATCGGCAATCACCGCCTTGCGTGCATCGTAGCGATCGAGCCCGCGGTACTTTTCCGGGCCATGCTCGTTGATGCGCGCATCGAGGGTGAAGATGGAGATCGGCGCCAGGCCGTGGCGGTGGCCGACCTGCCAGTCGTTGAAGTCGTGGGCGGGGGTGATCTTGACGCAGCCGGTGCCGAACTCCTTGTCAACGTAGGCGTCCGCAATGACCGGGATGCTGCGTCCGGTCAGCGGCAGCTGGACCTGCTTGCCGACGAGGTGCTTGTAGCGCTCGTCATCGGGGTTAACGGCCACTGCAACGTCGCCGAGCATGGTCTCCGGGCGCGTGGTGGCGACCGTCAGCGAGCCCTTGCCGCAGGTGAAGGGGTAGTTGATCTCCCACATGAAGCCGTCTTCCTCTTCACTGATGACTTCGAGGTCGGAGACGGCCGTGAGCAGCTTCGGGTCCCAGTTGACGAGGCGCTTGCCGCGGTAGATCAGCCCCTCGTTGTAGAGGCGGACGAAGGTTTCGGTGACGACCTTCGACAGGCCAGCATCCATGGTGAATCGCTCGCGCGTCCAGTCCGGTGAAGTGCCGAGCCGCCGCATCTGGCGCGTGATGGTGCCGCCCGAGTACTCCTTCCACTCCCAGACCTTCTCGAGGAACTTCTCGCGGCCGAGTTCGTGGCGACTGATGCCCTGCGCGTCCAACTGGCGCTCGACCACGATCTGGGTGGCGATCCCGGCATGGTCCGTTCCCGGTTGCCACAGCGTGTTGTCGCCGCGCATGCGGTGGTAGCGCGTCAGCGCATCCATGATCGCCTGGTTGAAGCCGTGCCCCATGTGCAGGGTGCCGGTGACGTTGGGCGGCGGCAGGAGGATGCAGAAGTTGCCGGTTTTCGCGGTGTCGAGGCCGGCGGCAAAGTAGCCGCGCGATTCCCAGACGGGGTACCAGCGCCGCTCGATGTCGGCGGGCTCGAAGCTTTTGGCGAGTTCCATGGGTGTGCCGGTAAGGACGGTGGGTGCGGATCGGCATATGCCGGAAATCCGCAAAAGCGCAATTTTAGCGGAAGCGGCAGCTGCAACCGCAGGCGCGGGTGCGGCGGGAGGGGCTTTCAGCTATCATTGCCGCCTCTCGAAGCAGGCCCGGCTGGGTTTCCGTCCCCGTCCATGATCCGCAAGCTGTTGCGCCGCGTGTTCCGCCGTGGCGAGTCCGCGCCATCCGGCGCTCCCGCGATGATTCCCGTGGCGCACCACGGTGTTCGTCGCGAGCGTGTTTCGCCGGGCGCCCGACGCACCTGCGATACGCTGCAACAGGCCGGGCACAAGGCGTATGTGGTCGGCGGCGCGGTACGCGACCTGATTGCCGGAATCGAGCCCAAGGACTTCGACATCGCCACCGATGCGACGCCCGAGCAGGTGCGTTCGCTGTTCCGCCGCTCGCGCATCATCGGGCGCCGCTTCCAGATCGTGCACGTCATGCAGGGCGGCGAGACGCTCGAGGTATCGACCTTCCGCGCCGCGCATGGCGAGCATACCCTCAAGGACGAGCATGGCCGCGTGCTGCGCGACAACGTGTTCGGCACCATGGCGGAAGATGCGGCGCGCCGCGACTTCACCGTCAATGCGCTCTACTTTGATCCGGCCACGGAAACCGTGATCGATTACCACCATGGCGTTGCCGACCTGCAGCAGAAGACGCTGCGCATGATCGGCGATCCGCGCCTGCGCTATCGCGAGGACCCGGTACGCATGCTGCGTGCCGTACGCCTCTCGGCCAAGCTGGGGCTGACCCTGGATCCAGCCGTACGTGCTCCGATCCGCGGCATGGCCGACCTGATGGAGAACGTGCCGGCGGCGCGCCTGTTCGACGAGATGCTCAAGTTGCTGTTTTCCGGGCACGCCGTCGAGGCGGTGCATCGGCTGCGTGACGAAGGCCTGCACCACGGGCTGCTGCCTCTGCTCGACGTGATCCTCGAACAGCCGCTGGGCGAGAAGTTCGTCATGCTGGCGCTGGCGGGCACGGATGCCCGCGTCGCCGCCGGCAAGTCGCTGTCGCCCGGCTACCTGTTTGCGACACTGCTCTGGCACGAAGTGCTTGCCGCCTGGGAGGCTCGCAAGGCGCGTGGCGAGGTGCCGATCCCGGCCCTGTATGAGGCCATGGACGAAGTGCTCGAGGTGCAGGGCGAAAAGCTCGCCATCACGCGCCGTATCGCCGGTGACATAAAGGACATCTGGGCGTTGCAGCCGCGCTTCGAGAAGCGCGCCGGCAAGTACCCCTACCGGTTGATCGAACTCCCGCGGTTTCGCGCCGGGTACGATTTCCTCCTGCTGCGGGCGGAAAGCGGCGAGATCGGGATGGACGTGCCGGAGTGGTGGGATGATTTCCTGCGCAGCGACCCGGCTGCACGGGACGCCATGCTGCTTCCCGAAAGTGCGCCGCGCAAGAAGCGCAGGCGCAGCCGCGGGCGCCGCGCTTCCGGTGCAGGTGCAGCGGAAGGCGACGCGCCGGAAGGGGGCGGCGATGCCTAGCCGGTGCTTTGTCGCGCTTGGCGCGAACCTCGACGATCCAGCCGCAACGGTTGCGGCGGCGCTCGATGCCCTGCGCGCGCTGCCGGGCACCGAATTCGTCGCCGCCTCGTCGCTCTACCGTACGGCGCCCGTCGGCCTTCGGCACCAGCCGGATTTCATCAACGCGGTGGCGGAACTTACGGCGACCCTTCCGGCGCCGACCCTGCTCGAACAGCTCTTCGCCATCGAGGCGCGTTTCGGCCGCCGTCGCAGCGTGAGGAACGCGCCACGCACCCTGGACCTGGACCTTCTACTCTATGGCGACGAGGCTCGCGACGATCCGCACCTGACCTTGCCGCATCCGCGCCTGCATGAGCGCGCCTTCGTGCTCGCCCCGCTGGCGGAAATCGCGCCGGGACTGATCGTTCCGGGACGCGGTACGGTCGAGGCACTCCTGCGCAATTGCGCCGGCCAGCGCATCGAGAAACTGGTGCCGCAGGCAGCCTGAGCCATGCCCGGGCTGCCGCATTTCCCGGTGCTCTGGCAGACGGTCCTGCTGCTCACCGCGTCGAACGTCTTCATGACCTTCGCCTGGTATGCGCACCTGAAGAACCTCAATGACCGCGCCTGGTGGCTCGCCGCGCTGGCGTCCTGGGGCATCGCCCTGTTTGAATACCTGCTGCAGGTACCCGGCAACCGCATTGGCTACCAGGAGCTTTCGCTTTCCCAGTTGAAGATCCTGCAGGAAGCGATCACTCTCACGGTATTCGTTCCCTTCGTGGTGCTCTACATGGAGCAGCCGCTGAAACTCGATTACCTGTGGGCGGCTTTGTGTATCCTAGGCGCCGTCTATTTCATTTTCAGGACTCCATGACCTATCTCGCATCCAACAAGCCGATCACGCTGCTGGAACTCGCCCGCATGAAGCGCGAAGGCGAGAAGATTGCCATGCTCACCTGCTATGACGCGAGTTTTGCATCACTCGAGGACCGCTGCGGAGTGGACGTCATGTTGGTCGGGGACTCTCTGGGCAACGTGATTCAGGGCAAGACCTCCACCCTGCCGGTGACGATGGAGCAGATGTCGTACCACACGTCCTGCGTCGCCGCGCTCCCGTCGCGCCCGATGCTGGTTTCCGACATGCCCTTCGGTGCCTACCATGAGTCCAGGGAGCAGGCGATCCGCAATGCCGGGATACTGCTCGCCGCCGGCGCCGAAATGGTGAAGCTCGAGGGGGGCGCGGTCATGGCCGAGACGGTCCATTTCATGGTGGAACGCGGCGTGCCGGTATGCGCCCACATCGGTTTGACGCCGCAATCGGTGCATGCCCTCGGCGGTTACCGCGTGCAGGGCCGCGACGAAGCCGGGGCGGCCCGCATGAAAGCGGATGCGCGCGCACTGGAAGAGGCCGGTGCCGCGCTGATGGTTCTGGAGATGGTTCCGTCTGCGCTAGCTGCCGAGATCACCCGCACGCTCAAGGCCTGCGCCACGATCGGTATTGGCGCCGGTCCCGACTGCGATGGCCAGGTCCTGGTGTTGCACGACATGCTCGGCATATATCCGGGCAGGAAAGGGCGCTTCGTGCGGGACTTCATGGCCGAGGCGCAAAGCATCGAGGGGGCCGTCAAGGCCTACGTCGCCGCGGTCAAGGACGGCACTTTCCCTGCGCCGGAACACTGTTACTGAAATGCAGGTCCATGACACCGTCACCGCACTGCGTGCGGCGCTCGACGACGCCCGCCGCGCGGGGCGGCGCATCGCCTTCGTGCCGACGATGGGCAACCTGCACGAAGGTCACGTCGCCCTCATGCGCCAGGCGCGCGAACACGGCGATTGCGTCGTCGCCTCCATCTTCGTCAACCGCCTGCAGTTCCGCCCCGGTGAGGACTTCGAGAAGTACCCGCGCACCTTCGAGGCCGACTGCGCCCAGCTCGTCGCGGCCGGTGTGGATCACCTGTTCGCACCTGGCGAGGCGGAGCTCTATCCTGAGCCGCAGCGCTATGCGATCGAGCCGCCGTCCGAGCATGCGAACATCCTGGAGGGCGAGTTCAGGCCGGGCCATTTCCGCGGCGTCGCCACCGTGGTGATGAAACTGTTCGCCATCGTCCAGCCCCAGGTTGCGCTGTTCGGCAAGAAGGACTACCAGCAATTGATGGTGTTGACGTCGATGGTGCGCGAGTTCGCGCTGCCGATCGAGGTCGTCGCCGGGGAAACCGTGCGCGCCGCGGACGGCCTGGCGCTTTCATCGCGCAATGGTTACCTGACGCCGGCCGAGCGGGCCGAGGCCCCGACGCTGTTTCGCATCCTGAAAGAGGTGGCTGCCGCGGTACGCGCGGGTGCCGATGATTTGACAATAATCGAGCGGCGGGCCATGGAAGAACTGCGGGCCCGCGGGTGGGCGCCGGATTATGTTGCCTTGCGCAAAAAACTTGATCTACAATGGCCGTCCGCTCACGATTCCGGATTGGTGGTGCTGGCGGCGGCGCGTCTCGGAAGCACGCGCCTCATCGACAATCTGGAAGTTTAGGTCGCTGCGATGCGCTCATGCCGGCGGCGGGCCAGAGGCGGAAGGGACGGGGTACGCCCAGCGCGGCGCATTCCGGTTTGTCGACGCCTTTGCATGAGAAAGGTCTGACAATGCAACGTACCATGCTGAAATCCAAGCTGCACCGGGTGACCGTGACGCACGCCGAACTGCATTACGAGGGTTCGTGCGCCATCGACGAGAATCTGCTCGACGCGGCCGACATCAAGGAATACCAGCAGATCGACATCTACAACGTCAACAACGGCGAGCGCTTCACCACTTACGCGATTCGTGCCGAGCGCGGCAGTGGAACGATCTCCGTGAACGGCGCGGCGGCCCGCAAGGCGGCGGCCGGGGACCTGCTGATCATCGCCACCTACGCGATGATGAATGAGATCGAGCTGGCGAATTTCGAACCGGACCTGGTGTATGTCGATGCGCGCAACCGCATCACGCACCACAGCCGTCAGATTCCGGCACAGGCCGCCTGATTCGATCCTGTTCTGCTTGAAGGCCCGCCCTGCGGCGGGCCTTTTCTTTGGTGGCGGCTTAGTCCGCTGCGACCACCCTCTGCTCCTGTACGCCGAGTCCGTCGACACCCAGGCGCAGCCTGTCGCCTGGCTTGAGGAAGCGGCCGCGTCCCATGCCGACCCCCTGGGGTGTCCCGGTACAGATCACATCGCCCGGCAGCAGCGTCATGAAGCGCGAGACATAGCTGACGATTTCGGCGCATGAAAAGATCATGTCGGCCGTTGAGGAATCCTGCATGCGCTCGCCATTGACCTCGAGCCAGAGGCGCAGCGATTGGGGGTCGGGAACTTCGTCCCGGGTTACCAGCCACGGGCCGATTGGGCCGAAGCTGTCGCACCCCTTGCCCTTGTCCCACTGCCCTCCGCGCTCGAGCTGAAAAGCGCGCTCGGATACGTCGTTCATGATGCAGTAGCCGGCCAGATGGTCGAGCGCGTGGGCTTCGTCGACGTGGCGCGTCTCGCGGCCGATGACCAGGGCAAGCTCGACCTCCCAGTCGAGCTTGGTACTTCCGCGCGGCTGGACCACCGGGTCGCACGGGCCGTTGATGCAGGTGGTCGCCTTCATGAACATCACGGGCTCAGCGGGGATCGGCATGCCCGCCTCGATGGCATGCGCACGGTAGTTGAGGCCGATTCCGACGATCTTCGAGATTCCCGTGAACGGCACGCCCAGGCGCGGCTTGCCGCGTACGACCGGCAAGCGGTCCACGTCGATGGACGCCAAGCGGGCCCGCCCGGCATCCGATATCTCGTCCCATCCAATTTCGGCGATTTGGCCGGAAAGGTCGCGCAGCGCACCGCGAACGTCGATCAGACCCGGCTTTTCCCGCCCCTTCTCTCCGTAGCGAACCAGCTTCATCGATCCATCTCCTTGGTTACCCTTCCCTCAGGGGGCGGTCTTTTGCCGCTTGCCGCGCCAGACTGCATCGGGTTGCTGTTCGAGCAGTTCCGCCAGTTGGCGCAGTGCATCGGCAGCGCGCGCGATTTCCTTCAGTGCGGCGTTCGCGCCCTGCACGGTAG
>CAYTFA010000090.1:0-7252 GCA_964436755.1 uncultured Rhodocyclaceae bacterium
TCGGCGCCTGCGCCATCAACGGCGGCCTGCCGGCGCAGCGCAACCACCTCGACCTGCGCGACATCCTCGAGGAGGTGTACCTGACCGAAACCGGCGTCTCCCACGGCATCATCCCCAACGACCCGGAACTGCCGCTGCCGCTGAACAAGGTGCACCCGATCCACGAAGTGGTCAAGGTCGATTACTTCCTGCCCGGCTGCCCACCCCCGGCCGACGCCATCTGGAAGCTGCTGACCGACCTGCTCGCCGGTCGCACGCCGACACTGGGCCACGGCCTGATGCACTACGACTGAGAACGACCATGACACCCGATCTCGAAACAGCCGTCCATCCCGAGCAATTGCGCCGCGTCGCCATCGAGCCGGTGTCGCGGGTCGAGGGCCATGGCAAGGTGACGATCCTCCTCGACGACGACAACAAGGTGCACCAGGTGCGCCTGCACATCGTCGAGTTCCGCGGCTTCGAGAAATTCATCCAGGGCCGCCCCTACTGGGAAGTGCCGGTGATGGTGCAGCGCCTCTGCGGAATCTGCCCGGTCTCCCACCATCTGGCCGCCTCCAAGGCGCTCGACATGATGCTCGGCGTAAAGAAGCTGACACCAACCGCGGAAAAGATCCGCCGCCTGATGCACTACGGCCAGATACTGCAGTCGCATGCACTGCACTTCTTCCACCTCTCCTCGCCCGATCTGCTGTTCGGCTTCGGCTCCGACGTGGCCCGGCGCAACATCGTCGGCGTCGCCGCGGCCCAGCCCGAGGTGGCGAAGAAAGGCGTGCTGCTGCGCAAGTACGGCCAGGAAGTGATCCGCATGACCGCGGGCAAGCGCGTGCACGGCACGGGATCGATCCCCGGCGGGGTGAACAAGTCGCTGTCCGCTGCCGAACGTGCCGAGCTGCTCAAGGATGCCTACCAGATGGTTGCCTGGAGCCGCGATGCCGTCGCCATCATCCGCGGCCTGTTCGAACAGCACCTCGAGGAGTACAAGCACTTCGCCCGGTTCAGCTCGGCCGGCATGTGCCTGGTGCGCGCCGATGGCGCGATGGACCTCTACCACGGCGGCCTGCGTGCCCGGGACGCGACAGGGAAGACCCTCTTCGACCATTTCGACTACTCGCGCTACTGGGACGTCATCAGCGAAGGCGTCAAGCCGTGGTCGTACATGAAGTTTCCCTACTTCACGGCCGTCGGACCCGACGAAGGCTCCTATCGCGTCGGCCCGCTGACCCGCGTGACGCACTGCGACAGCATTCCGACGCCGCTGGCCGACAAGGAGCGCCAGGAGTTTCTCGCCTTCGACGGCGGCAGCGCCACCGGCGCGACCCTGGGCTACCACTGGGCACGCATGATCGATATGCTGCATGCCGCGGAGAGCATCAAGGACCTGCTTCACGACGACGATATCGTCGGCGGCGAGTTGATGGCCACCGGCACCCGCCAGGAGCGCGGCGTGGGCGTGATCGAGGCACCGCGCGGTACGCTGATCCACCACTACCGCGTTGATGAGAACGACCAGGTGGTCCGCGCCAACCTGATCGTCTCCACCACGCACAACAACCAGGCCATGAATACGGCCGTGCGCGAGGTGGCAAGACAATACCTCGACGGCCGCGAAATCACCGAGGGTCTGCTAAACCACATCGAGGTCGCGATCCGCGCCTTCGACCCCTGCCTCTCCTGCGCAACGCATGCGCTGGGACAGATGCCGCTGGAAGTGGATCTGATCGACGCCGGAGGCCGGCTCGTCGACGCCGTGACGCGTGACCAGCACGGCGTGACCCTGCGCGGCACGTGACCGCGCCGGTCCTCGTCCTTACCTGGGGCAATCCGTCGCGCGGCGACGACGCCCTCGGCCCGCTGTTCGGAGAACACTTCGCCGAACTGGCGCGACGCCACCCCGAATGGGGCGAAGTGGAATGCCTGACCGACTTCCAGCTTCAGGTCGAGCACGCGCTGGACCTGCAGGGGCGGCGGCGCGTCCTTTTCGTCGATGCGAGCCGGGACGTATCGGCGCCCTGCCTGCTGACGCGAATCGCACCGGGGCGGGACGGAACCTTCACTACCCATGCCATGAGCCCGCAGGCCGTACTGCAGGTCTACGCCGAGATCGAGGACGGCCCACCCCCTCCAGCCTGGCTGCTCGCCATCCGCGGCGAACGCTTCGAACTGGGCGAACCCCTGGGTGACCGCGCCCGCGAGGCGCTCACCGCTGCCCTGCAGGCGGCGGCCGGGTGGATGGCCGGGGATGACGCCTAACGCGGCGCTTCGTCGCCCAGGATGGTCACGTCCTCGCTGCCACGCCCCGCGGCAATCAGCGCATCCATGCGCGATGCAATTCCGGGCAGCACGGACAGCGGTTGGGAGCCGGCAGTCTCCAGCATCAGTGCAAGATCCTTGCGCGCCATCGCCAGTTCGAAGCCAAGCACGAAGCGCCCCGCCGCCATGTTGCCGCCACGCGTCGCCACCATGGCGTTGAGGTCGAACAGGCGGGCCACGTCGATCGCGTCCTGTCCGGACATGTCGCTTCCCCGGGCCAGCGCCAGCATGTCGGCCATGGTTCCGATCAGGCTCAGGATCAGCGCATTGCCAAAGAGCTTCGTCGCCGCAGCGGCATCACCACGCTCGCCGAGGTATTCGAGCCGGCCGGTCATCTTCGCCAGGTCGTCGGCCACCGCGTCGAACACGGCGCGCGGTCCCGCCGCCACAATCGATCCCTGGGTCGCGCGCGCCGCCATCGGCGTCATGAATACCGGGCAGTGCAGGTAGCGCATCCCTTCCGCAGCGAGGCGCGCCACCCGCGCTGCGGTCGTCTCCGGCAGTGTCGTGCTGTGGTCTATCACCACGGCGTCGACCGCCAGGCCTCCACGCATCGATGCAATGACTTCCTCAACCGCGGCATCATCCTTGACGACCAGATGCACGCGCTGCGCGCCGCGTACCGCATCCACCGCCGATGCGGCAATGCGAATGCCGAAGTCGGCAAGCGCCCGCGCCTTGTCCGGGCTCCGGTTCCACGCCGTGACGATATCGCCGCGCTTGGCCGCCGCTTCCGCAATCGCGCTGCCCAACAAGCCTGTTCCCAGTAGTGCAATGTTCGCCATGTGACTGCTCCTGTATCGAGTATTTGTGCCGCCTGCTAGGCGCCCGTACCTGCATCGTCGCTGCCACCGCGCGCCTTCCAGTGGCGGCGCAACCTGCGGTAGATCCAGAAACCCAGCCCGAGGACCGCCAGCAACGTCACCAGCACGATCACCTCGGCAATCAGCATCGCTACGTGCCCTCGGGTCACCACCCAGCTCTCGAGGGGAATCACCCGACCCTTCTCCATCCGGTAGCGGAAGAAGGAATCGAGGATGTCGACACCCTGCCAGTAACGAACCTCGACGACCTGCCCGTCCGGGTCCTGCTCCATGACCTGGTACGCGATCCCGTAAGGCAGCTCGTCATCGCCAGTACCTTCCCTGTTGCCGGCGCGGGAGGGAAGCCGAAACGACGGGTCGGCGATGCAAGGATAGGCCGGCGCCATTTCCTTAGCCCATGCGGACGGGTCCGATCGAAACGACTCGCTCAGCCCGGAAAACCTGTCCAGGTTTCGAATGTGGCCGAGTTCCCGCGGCTCGCAGACGACGACGAAAAGCCGCTGCGGACAAAGGTGGCAATCGGTCGGCTGCCTGCCCTCCCAGCGTGACATCGGTATCAGGTTCCAGCGCCTATCGTCGCGCCAACTGGACTCGAGCGGCGTTACCACGACCGGTGCGCCGCCACTGGCCGTCGTGATCTCCGCCGCGCGGGGCTCGAATGCGCATGGCAGGAGGATCGCCAGGGCCAGCGCCGTCAGCACCATCCCCTTCCCCGGCCACCGGCTCGACCTCTTCCCGTCCTCAGTCGAACCCATCCCGCTCCCGATCAGGAAAGTCCAGGAAATTCGGAGCCGACCCGCCGCTTCATCATTCGAGCATACAGCGAAGGCATGAGCCGATTCAACCACCAGGCCTTGCGCGAGGTGGCATCCGGCAGCAGCAGCACCTGGCGAGCCGCCACGGCCGACACGATCTGGGCGGCAACCGATTCCGGCGTTGACTCGCCCCCGGTGGTGACGCGCGTGGTGGCCACGGGACGACCACGGCCGTCGAGCGCCGCGCTGCCGATGCCGGTGCGAATGAACGACGGGCACACCAGCAGGACGTCCACACCGGCGCCTTCCACCTCGCTGCGCAGGCTGTCGAAGAAGCCGTGCAATGCATGCTTGCTGGCCGCATAGGCGGTCCGCCCGGTCAGCGGCGAAAAGCCTGCCACGCTGGATACGGCGACGACGAAGCCGCTGTGCTCGAGAATGGCAGGCAGCGCAGCCTGTGTCAGGCACGCGGCCCCGAGGAAGTTCACCTCCATGACGCGCCGGATCACCGCGGGCTCGGTGCCAGCCAGCAGGCTGCGACAACTGATGCCGGCATTATTGACCACGCCATCGACACGTCCGTAGCGGGCCAGCGCCAGTTCGACGGCCCCCTGCACATAGGCGGCATCGGCAATATCGCCGGCGACGGCCAATGCCTCGACTCCCCTGGCGGCAAGCGTCGCCACCAGCGCGTCGAGCCGCTCACGGTCGACGTCGAGCGCAACGAGGCGCGCACCGTGGCGGCCGAACTCGGCGCACAAGGCAGCCCCCAGCCCGCCCGTCGCACCACTGACGAGGACGACCGCTCCCCGTACGCTGCGCACCATCAGCGCCGTGCCTCGGGATGCGAGCGTCGCCAGAGCTCGAACACCTCGGCCGAACTGAGTTTCGGCACGAAGCCGAAGACTTCCTTGAGCCGGCGGTTGTCGAGTACCGGACGGTAGCGCAGGAAATCGACCTGCTCCGGCCCGTACTGGGTAAGCCTGAACCATTTGAGCAGGCGCAAGGCCGCCTGCAGCAGCATCGCCGGGATAACGACACAACGCTTGCCCAGCCTTTCCGCAATTTCGAAGATCGTCAGCTTGCCGTCGCCGGCGACGTTGAAGATGCCGGTGACGGTTGTGTCCACCGCATGCAGGATGGCACCGACGACATCCTTGTCATGGATGAAGACGAAGGGGCTGTCCGCGCCACAGATGGCGATCAATCGCGGCTTTTCAAACAGGTCGGTAATCTGGTTGCGCACCGTTTCGCCGAGTATGGTGCCGATGCGGAATATCACCTGCTCGAGCTGAGGCTGGCTCACCCGATACTCGGCCAGCATTTCCTCAACCAGGCGCTTGTGCCAGGCGTAGGCAAAGCTCTGGTTGCGGCGCACGGCATCGCTCTCGGTGAGCCATTCCGGGTTGGCGGGGTAGTAGCCGTAGGCGGCCCCCGACGAGGACACGACGATCCGGCGCACGCCGTGGCGCACGCAGGCCTCGAGGATGTTGCGGCTGCCGCCGACATCGACGCTGTATTCGAACTCCCGGTCGCTCTTCCTCCCCGGCGTGACGATGGACGCCAGGTGGATCACCACGCGCGGCCGGTGACGGGCGACGATGGCATCGACCTCGGCTGCCCGGATGTCGGCAAGTTCATAGGCGACGCCCGGCAGGCGGCGATGCGGTTCGCGCACATCGAGGGCAATCGTCTCCACGTCGCCGCGCGCGGCCAGTGCCGCAACCACCTGGCTGCCGAGGTAGCCGGAGCTGCCGGTGACGAGGACGCCGTTCATTGCGCTACCGTCCCCGTGCCCGATTCCAGGGGAAGGGCGCGGCAATCACCCGCCGCCCTGCGACTCCATGCCACTGGCTGCGCAACCCTTGGGGCTGCCTGCTGGAAGGCGCTCACGCCGGCACCCTGCGGCTCCAGAAAGTCGCCAGCGACAAGCCGGCGACGATGTGCCAGATGCCCCACCACGCCGTGATGACCGCCATGCCGCCCAGGCCGTCGAAGAAATTGAAGATCAGGATCAGCCCCAGGCCGGAATTCTGGATGCCGCACTCGATGGCGACGGCGCGGCGATCGCGCTCGGGCAGGCGCGTTGCCCAGGCCATTCCGTACCCTGTCGCCAGCGCCGACGCGTTATGGACGAAGACCACCAGGACCACCATGCCGACATAGGCCAGAAAATACTGCCAGTTCGCACCGAGCGCAGCGAGGACGAAGAGAAGAAAGAAGACGAGCGAGAAATACTTCATCGGTTTCTGCGCCCGCGCGGTGAACACCGGCCAGCGCCGCGACACGTACAGCCCGGCAGCCAGCGGCAGCCCGAGCAGCAGCAGCACGTGGAGGAACATTTCCACGGGGTTGACCGCCACGGCGCGCAGGATGGGCTGCGCGGGTTCGTAGCGCCCGCCCCAGAAGGCGATGTTCACCGGGGTCATGACGATCGCCGACAGCGTCGACAGCGTGCTGATCGACACCGACAGCGCCGTGTTGCCGCGCGCATAGTGGGTCAGAAAGTTGGAGATGTTTCCGGCCGGACAGGACGACACCAGGATCATGCCCAGCGCAATGCTCGGGCGCGGCTCCAGCATCAGCACCAGCAGGTAGGTGAAGGCCGGAAACACCAGGTGATGGCCGAGCAGGCCAATCACCAGGGCACGCGGCGTGCGCAGCGCTTCGCTGAAGTCGGCGGCCTTGAGTTCCAGCGATACGCCGAACATGACGAAGCCCAGCACGAAATTCAGCAGCAGCAGCGTCTGCGGATTGAAGTTGAGCCGGACGAGGTCGATGTCGGTCATCGGGGGAGCCTCAAGCAAGAGTGCCACTGCATCGTAGCGAACGGGTCGGCCGACGGCAAGAAGACAATCCGCGCACACGGACCACAGCGGCGCGCTGCCGCCGCGCCACTAGCGGAATGCACCCTGCAGTACATGAAGAAAGCCGGTGTTCCCAACCAAGCCGTCACGCGCCCTGATCCTGCACCCGCGCGGCCGGCTCAGGCCTTGGGCTCTTCGTGCATCTTCTTGAAGTGTATGAGTCCCGGCGCCCACATGTGCTTGACCGGATCGACATCGACATGGATTACCGAGCAGCGTCCGCTGGCCAGCGCGCGCTGCAACGCCGGCTTCAGCTCCTTCGGGTCCGATACGCGCTCGCCATGGGCGCCCATGCTGCGGCCCAACTGGTCGAACTCGATCTCGCCGAGGTCGGCCTTGATCGTCTCGTCCGCGTCGAGGTGCTTGAAGATCATGGTCTTGAAGGGCCGCAGCATGAACTGCTGGTTCATCTTGACCATGCCCCACTGCTTGTCGCACAGCACGATGTAGATCACCTGCGCCTTGTTGCGCACCGCCGTCTCGACTTCCTGCG